>JBBIMN010000064.1:7930-9520 GCA_037444385.1 Acidobacteriota bacterium
ATCGCGTACGGCAATGAGGCCGGCCTCGGTCACCTCCGGCGCCTCCGGCGTCGTCGCGTTGCAGTCGAAATAGAGCGTGCCGTCAGCAAGCTTCATGAATCATCTCTCATTCGTCTTTTCTCACGGCCCGGGCTTGCACGTCAGGCCTCCGGCTTCGCCGGCGGCGCGAGCGGCGTAGCTCTTGCCGACCGGGAACCATTCTCCCGCCTTGCGCTGCATGAGCTTGACGCGTCCCTCGGCGGTCCACGAGGCGTTGCTGTTGTAATCCCAGCCGAGGTACTTGCTGTCTCCTCCGCCTTGCGTGGTGATAAGAAAACGGTTATCCAATCCGCCGAAGTACTTTGCCTGCTCCTCTGGAACCGGCGAGTCTCCGCCTGACGGGTCCACCGGCACCCAGCCGTAATTTGGAAGGTAGACTTCAACCCACCTGTGGAAGACGTCGTCGCGGCTGGCGTCGTCGCCGCGAATGACCACCGAACCGGCGTAACGGGCGGGAAGCACGGCCGCGCGGCATAGGGCGATCATGACGAAGCTGTACTCGGAGCAAGAACCGGAGCCGCGCTGCAGGACAACAGGCGCTATGTTCCAGCCTCCAGCCAGCTCGTAGTGCATCTTATCCTGAACGTAGCGGTTGATCTTCTGCGCGATCCAGTAGGGGTTCGTCTCGTCTCCGACAGCCTCCTTCGCGGCCTTCTTGATAACCGGATCCTGAAGCTGCAACTTGGACGCGTCCGCCAGGTAAGCCTTCCGAATACCGGCTGGAACCTCGTCAAGACCGCCGACCGCACGGGGATCAATGAAGAAGCGAACGCGCTTGACGGTAACTTGGACCGTCATCTTGGCCGAAACCTCCTGTCCAGCCTTGATATCCTTGAATGAGAAGTGGGCCATGCGCTGCCCCCACTGGTCGGCCACCAGGTCCGCGGGCTTGGGCTCGAAGAGAGGCTCCTTCTCCATGGCCTGGTTGGGCAGGTCTTGGGGTACGGCGAGATAAACGTCGAGCGTCTTGACCGTTCCGGGACCGAAGTTGGTCCAATCTTCGGTGTAGATGACTTTCTCGTGCTTCGGATCGTAGGTGACATACAAAGGGGCGGGCGAAACTGCCAGCTTGGCGAGAGTGCGCTTCTCGTAGTCGCAGCACCAAAGGTTCTTGCCGTCCCACGCCAGCCCCGAAGTGTAGGGGCCTGGCGAATCGAATAGGTTGACGATCCAGCCTGTAGCCGTATCAACTTGGTAAACGCGGTCGCTCACTCGATCGGCGATCCACATATAACGGCCGTCCCACGTCATGCCTGTTTCATGGCCTTTACGCGGTGAAGGGAAGCTGCTGAAGGTGGTGCCGTCCTCCTCGTCCAGCCTCGCGATGACGCCGGACTGCGGATCGGAAACCCAGAGGTCGTTGCCGTCCCAAGCGATCCCTTCGGGTGATTGCGTATCGAGGGCGAGGGCGCGAACCGTTCTTCTCGATCTCGGATCATAAGCGTAGGCGGTCTTGTCGGCCTCGTCAAGGCACCAGAGTTTTGAGCCGTCCCACGCCAACCCCAGCGGGGCGTACCCCGGCGCTTCAATCTTGGCCAGCACCTTTCCGCT
>JBBIMN010000065.1:0-9509 GCA_037444385.1 Acidobacteriota bacterium
GCGAAAATCGGCTCGGGGAGATGGATGTAGCTTTCGGGGATGGTGCCAAGAAAGGCTGTCGGGTACTCGCAAGTGAAGACGAGCGTTTGAAGAAGGCCGCCGGAGAAAATGTCTTCTTGCCCTCTGAAATGAACATCCCAATCGCCCTTGACGCTCTTGGCGAGCGTGTCAAGCTCTTCCCGGATATTCTTCTCCCGCTCTTTCGGATCGGCGATGACGAGATTTTCGCGGAGCTTGTCGAAATACTCTCTGGGAGAAGAAATCTCAATATCGTCAGCGCCGTGAATCCTGTGGCCGCGGCTCGCGCGACCGGAGGCGACGCCCTTGATTTCAAGCGGCACCACCTGATCGCCCAAGAGCGCGACGACCCAGCGGACCGGTCGAACGAACGTCTGCTCTCCGCCTCCCCAGCGCATCGCCTTCGGAAGATAAAGCGCTTCGACGGCCGCCGGGATGATCTCGCGAAGAAGCCTTGACGTGCTCTTGCCCGCAACCGGGCGCGTGAACCCGGCGCACGGCCCCTTGGGGCTCTGAACTTCCATGAGATCGTCGAGGCTGGCGCCCTGCTTTCTAGCGAAGCCTTCCGCCGCCTTGGTCCATTGGCCGTTGGCGTCTCTGGCAACCGAGAGGTTCGGACCGATGACCGTCTCCTCCCGATCAGCCTGTTTTTCTGGAAGCCCTTCGATCAGAAAACCGATCCGGCGCGGCGCGGCGATGAGCCGCATGCCGTCAATGAGCTTCCAAAATGGATTGCTGGCCGGAAATGCAAACATGGGAACATCAGACGGCCGCTTCAGCGATGACGCGATGTCTTGCCGTGCCAATGATTCACTGACATTGTGGCCAAGGTTTGCGGCGAGGTCCCAGACCATCCCGGCCGGAATCTCCTCGGTGCCTATTTCAAGGAGAAAGTCAGCCACGGGCCACCTCCTCCGGTTTTTCGAACTTCTTCATGTACGCTTCGGCGGCTGCGCAGGCCAATCGCCGCACCCGCTTGATGTAGTCGGCTCGCGCGGCCACGGAGATCGCTCCGCGAGCATCGAGGATATTGAAAGCGTGGCTGGCTTTCAAACAGAAGTCGTAGGCGGGAAGGTAAAGGCCCTTTTCAAGAAGACGCCTGCTCTCGGCTTCGTACTCGTCAAACCAGCGCGCCATGATGTCGGTGCGCGCCTCTTCGAAATCGTAGACGGAGAACTGCCGCTCCGCCTCTTTGCGCATGTCGCCGTAACTAAAGCGCTCGTTCCAAGGTATGTCGTATATGTTCCCTATGCCGTTGAGAAACATGCAGAGACGCTCTATGCCGTATGTGATCTCCACCGTCACCGGCTTGAGTTCCAGGCCGCCTGCCTGCTGAAAATAGGTGAACTGCGTGATCTCGGTGCCGTCGAGCATCACCTGCCAGCCGACGCCCCACGCGCCGAGCGTCGGGGCCTCCCAGTTGTCCTCCTCGAACTTGAGATCGTGCTCCTTCAAGACGATGCCGAAGGATTCGAGGCTCTTGAGATAGCGCTCCTGAATGTCGTCAGGGCTTGGCTTCACGATCACCTGGAACTGGTGGTGCTTTTCGACGCGCTGCGGATTCTCGCCGTACCTGCCGTCCCTCGGGCGCCTGCACGGCTCGACGTATGCGCTGGCATAAGGATTCGGCCCGAGGACGCGGAAAAAGGTCTCCGGGTTCATCGTCCCCGCGCCTTTTTCGAGGTCGTATGGCTCCGCGATAAGACATCCCTCTTTCGCCCAGAAGGCTTTGAGTTTTTCAATCAGCCCTTGCATTGTCACCATAAGCGTTCTCCATGGCCTCGCGCGTGGCAAGCGGCCTTCCGAGGAAGGCCGCCAGCGCTAAATATACCATGGAACGAAGTTCGGATGCCGCGCTGGCCGAGGCGTGGCCGGTTGGAAGATTGTCCAACGGCAGCCTGACGACGTCCCTCAACATCTTCTCCGCCTCCGGCCCCACGGGCTGTCCCTGCCCCTTTGAATCGCCGCGGCAGGAGCGGCAGAGCCACCCCGAATGTCCGGCCTCGTAAAGAAGCGGCCGCGGATCCGCCCCACAGCCGACGCACCTGCCGGGGGAGGGGAGAACCCCGTGGAGCCGCAGGAACCAGACGCCGAAGTAGAGCCACGCGAGGCGGGGAGGAGTTCCGGTTCTAAGGCCGCCAAGGACCGCGCCCACCAGCCGAAAGGTTTCCTCCTCCTGGTTCCCATCCGCCAGGCCTCGCAGAAGAACTTCCTGCATAGCCATCAGTGCTGTTGCGCGCCGCCAGTTCTCGTAAAGATCCAACGTACCTTGCAGGAGGTCGCTCGAGCGAAGCTGTCCCAGCGGAGCGTGTTCTTTTCGAACGACCAGAACGTTGGCTTTGTTGAATGGCTCAAGCGTTCCCCTGAATGGAGATTTCAAACGTCTGGCGCCCTTTGCAACCACCTTCATGACGCCCGCGTCGCGCGTGAAAAGGGTCACGACGAATGAAGATTCCGTCAGTGGCGTGCGCCCAAGAATGTAAGCCTCGCAGCGGAAGGTCTCCATGGCGTCAAGAGGCGGGTTGCTCCGCTGCCGTCCCCCTGTATCCGGGCATCGCCAATCCGAGCAGGACAAACATAAGGGTGGCCACTTCGGCGTCACCGCCGTTGTATTCGAAAAATCCGCCAAGAAGAAAAGCTGTGAAAGCCGCCGCGACGCCGTACTTTATTCCGTCATCGGGATTTTTCCAGACAACGCGGAAGGCCGCGAAGATGCCAAGCCCAATAAGCCCGGAGTGAATTGCTACCATGATGTACTGGTTGTGGGCGTGGCAAGTCGTCTGAAAACCGGGTGGCGCCCCAGGGTGATGGATGAATGCCGCGTAAGGAGCCTTGTAGGGCGGCGAGACAGCCTCGTAAGTGCCTACGCCCCATCCAAGAAGAGGCCGGTCTTCCACCATGCGCAGGCCGGAGATCCAGAGATACACTCTTTCGGCGTTGCTGGAATTTGACAAGTCGAATACGCTCAAGGCCCTGTTGCGCAAGGCGGCCGGTCCCAGGACAAAAAGTGAGACCGCCGCGATGAACAAAACGCCGGTTGCCATGGCGACGCGCTTCCAGCCCTTTCCCCAAAGAAGAACGGCCGCCGCAGGAACGGCGGCGACCCAGTAAGTCCGCGCTTCGCTGGCCACCAGTCCGAGCCCGCAGGCGGCGGCCGCCACCCACAGCAGGGTCTTCATTGCTTTTTTGTCGTCTCCGTAAATTGCACGGCCCGCCAGGAAGCATCCCGCTATGGCAATCACCCCGCCGTAAGTGAGATGGTGGCTGAAGAAAGCCTCCGCCGGCGTGGCTCCAACTGGAGCGGTGCCAAATGGCAGTTTTCCCGGCCAATCGGCGCCGGTCAAAAACTCAAGCGCCGCGACCACGGCGCTGGCGATGGCCGAAACCGACATCAGGGCCGCGAACAGGCCAATACGCCGCCTGAAGGCCGGGATCGCCGAGGCCGCAAGCAACGCCGACCAGGACCAGTAGTTGGCGACGTTTGGGAGCGCCTCCATGCGTAGCGGGCTCGCAAAGGCGGAGACGGCGTTCCACGCGAAAAAGGCAATGAGCACCACGGCCGGCAATGGCGGGCGCCACCGTCCAGTGAACAGTCGGGGGAGAAAAAAAAGGGTAAGTCCTCCAAGGCCGGCGTTATCAGCCGCGATGCTGGCGCACGACGCGAGGCCCAAAAGGGCGAGAAAAAAAATTTCAATGGCCGCCACGGAACGCCTCCAGCCTGGTTTCCATGAAATTTTTCATCTCCCGAACGAAGCGTTCCTTGGTGAAGCGCGCGGAGTTGTTCAGAAGGGGCAGGCGCCGGAAGCGGTGCGCGTCGCGCTCGAATACTTGAATCGCCGAGCATAGGGAATCAACCGATGGCCGGCCGAAAAAGAGCCCCGTGGCTTCGCCGTAATCTTCCGCGAAGGGAGGGATGATCGTTTCGGTCGCCCCGCCCACGCCATAAGCGATGACGGGCGTTCCCGCCGCCTGGGCCTCCACGGGGGTGATGCCGAAGTCCTCCTCTCCCGGGAATATCAGCGCCTTGGCGCGCGCCATTTCGCCGGCTATTTCGTCGTCCGAGAGCTTGCCGAGAAACGCCACGGATGGGCCGGCCAGTCGCCGAAGGCACCCAAGCTCGGGGCCATCTCCGACAACTCGCAGCGGGACGCCCAGCCTCGTGCAGGCCATGACGGCCAGGTCTGCCCGCTTGTATGCGACAAGGCGGCCGGCGAGCAGGTAGGCGTCGCCCTTGTTCTCGGCGGGCTTGAACCGTTCGATGTCAACTGGAGGATAGATGACTTCGGCCTTCTTGCCGTAAACTCGCTGTACACGCCGCGCCGCGTGGTGGGAATCGGCGAGCCAATAGTCCACCCTTGGTGCCGAGGCCGCGTCCCAAAGGCGGATGTAGTGAAGAACGGCGCGGGCGATCCATGAGCGTGCCCCTCTATCGAGGCCGGATAGGCGCAGGTAGTCGTGGTAAAGATCCCAGGCGTAACGGACAGGCGTGAAGCAGTAGCAGACGTGCATGGAATCCGAGCGGGTCAAAACGCCGTGGGCCACGCAGTGAGAGAAGGAGAGGACGGCGTCGGGGGAGCCGACGTCAAGCTGTTCGGCCGCGAAGGGATAGAGGGCCAGGAATGTCCTGTAGCGCTTCTTGAAAAACGAGCGGCTCAGGAAGGTCGTGTGGATGTCCCGGTTGATGATCGCCGAGCCGGAGAACTGCTTGGAATCAAAAAACAGCGTATGGATGGGACTGAGCGGATACTCCTGGCACATGGCTTCGAGGCAGCGCTCCGCGCCCCCGAAGTCCACCAGCCAGTCATGAACAAACGCCAGCGTGTATGCGTCCATCTTCCTTTCGCTTCCAGGCGGCGCAGACGCCGGGCCACAAATGAATGGTAGCAGCATACGGGGCTATCCGCAACTTTCGTGGCGGCTGCTCATTCATTCTCCAGAGCTTCGGCGATCGCCCGCGCCGTCCTCTCAGCCGTGGCCTCCCACGTGAACATCCTGGAACGGGCTTTCCCGCGCTCGGAAAGGCCGCTCCTTAAGGCTCCGTTCGTGGAGATCAGCTCGATCTTTTGGGCTATGTCGTTCGTGTCGGCGGGGTCGCAATAGAGCGCCGCGTCGCCGCAGACTTCGGGAAGGCTCGCGGCTTTGGAGGCGAGCACAGGGATGTATCGCGCCATCGCTTCAAGAGGAGGCAGGCCGAAGCCCTCGTAAAGCGAGGGAAAGAGCAGGGCGGCGGCGCCGGCGTAAAGCGATTCCAGCTCTTGCGCGCTCACGCGGCCGGTGAATTTCACGTATTCGCCGACGCCGAGAGAGCGCGCCAGGTCAGGCAACCCCTTCTCTCCAGTCAAGAAGCGATCGGTCTCTCCAACGACTTTCAGCGGCAGGCTGGCCGCGCCGGCGGCTCGGGCCCGCGCGTAAGCCTCTATCAGCCGCCGAAGGTTCTTGTGCGGCTTGACGTTGCCCACGAAAAGGAAGTGGCTGCCATTTCCATGTTTCATCTCGTCCGAGGTGAAAATGGAATCGGTCAGGACCACGGCGGAACGCCTCATCGCGGCGCTCAGCAGCGCGCGGGCGTAGCCCTTCTTGAGCCGGCCCCATTCCTGGTTTTCGGCCGAGATGTGGAAAACGTCGTGGATCGTCGTTAACCTGCGCCAGCGTCCTAGAAGCGGGACGTTGTAATGGGGAGACCAGAAGAGGTCATGCGGCAAGCGCCGCAGCAGCCTGTAAAGAACGGCGTGTTCAAGAGGGGAATAGACTCGTGTCTCAAAGCTGACGATGCGGCCGGGATCGGCCCACGGAAAAGCGGAGAGTTCCGCTTGCCGCCCAAGGAAGAAAAAATCGTAAGGTGAATCGCGGATCAAAAGCGGAAGAAGATGGCGAATGTACGTGCCTACGCCGGAGGAGAAGACCATCCGGCAATCCACCAGCACTCGCGGCCTCTTCATTCCATCTCCCGAGAGCGTACACCGCTCGCAGAGCGCCAATCACGAGTCACTGATCACCAGTCACTAGCCACTATCCCCCTTGCCGTCCGCGTCCGACCACGAATACGCTGGCCTTGATTCGGTGGCGCAGGGCATCGGCCGTCGAGCCGAACAGAAGGTCCTTGAAAAAGCGGTGGCCATGGGCGCCTACAACGACGATATCCGGCTCAAAGGCCTCGACAAGCCTCGTGAGTTCCGGCACCGGCTTGCCTGCCCCCAAATAGGTTGTGACATCGTTGAACCCCATGTCGCGCAAAGTGGCGGCGTAATGTTCCAGCCTGCTGGCGTCCTCGTTGGTCTCGGCGTCTGATGAGTCCAGGCCATAAAATCTCGCGGCCGCGCTCTCGACCACGTGCATCAGGCCTATGGCCGGCCTTTGTCGGCCGGCCAGCCTTAGCGTCTCGCGGATCACGTCGGAATCCCGGCCTGAAAAATCGAGGGCGATCGCGACTTTCGCATACGGTTCCGCCCGCACGGCTCCCTCCATGTCCCATTGTACCGCGCTTTCCGGGGCATGAACGCCCTGAACGGGGATTTCGGTTCCGCGCCGCCTCAGGTAAGGCTTGATCACAAGATAGGCCAGCAGGCCCGCAAGCGCCAGCGCCACGGCCAGCACGGCGGCTCCATTCAGAGAACTCCAGCCGCCCTTGCCGGCGAACCATCCGCGGGTTGCGTCGCATACGAGCCAGCCGTTCAGTCCTACGACTATTGCCGCTATGATCCATGCCAGGCTCTTTTGCCACCGGCCGATGGCTAAGCCCCCCATTCTTTGCTTGTCGCTGACAAAGTGAATCAATGGGACGATGGCAAACGGGAGCTGAAGCGAAAGGATGACTTGTGACAGAATCAGAAGGCCGCCGGCGCTTCGCTCTCCGTACGAAGAAACGACCATGGCCGCTGGAACGATGGCCGCAAGCCTCGTCACAAGGCGCCTTACCCACGGTGGCAGGCGAAGCCCCAGGAACCCTTCCATGGCGATCTGGCCCGCCAGCGTGCCCGTAAGCGTGGAACTCTGGCCGGAAGCGAGCAGAGCCAGGGCAAAAGCCAGCGGGGCGAGAGCCGTGCCGAGCAATGGCGCCAACAGGCGGTGGGCGTCCTGAATTTCGGCGACCTCGGTATGGCCCGACCGGTAAAAGACCGCCGCGGCCATTACGAGAATGGCGGCGTTGACGAAGAGCGCCACGTTGAGAGCGATCGCCGAGTCAAGCGTGTTCAGCCTGAGGGCTTGGAGCTTGTGTTCTCTGCCGCTTCCTACTCGTCTTGTCTGGACCAGGGCGGAGTGGAGGTAAAGGTTGTGCGGCATGACCGTGGCGCCGATCATTCCGATCGCGACAAACAGCGCGCCTGGGCCTGGAAGCGCTGGAATCAGCCCCCCGGCGACTCCCGGCCAATCGGGACGGGCCAGAAAAACTTCCCAAAAGAAAGCCGCGGCTATCATGGAAATCAGCGAGATCACGACTGCTTCGAGTTTTCTGATGCCAAACTGGGTCAAAAAGAGAAGCGCGAAGGTATCGCCGGCGGTCAGGAGCACCCCCCAAATCAGCGGAAGGTGAAAGAGAAGCTGGAGGGCGATGGCCGATCCCAGAACCTCCGCGAGGTCGCAAGCCGTGATCGCCACTTCGCACAGCGCGTAGAGCGCCGCGTTGACGCCTCGGCTGTATTCGGCGCGGCAGGCCTGCGCAAGGTCCAGGCCGCGCACGATTCCCAGCCTTACGGCAAGGCTCTGCAAAAGGATCGCCATGACGTTGGACATCACAAGAACCCAAAGAAGGGCGTAGTTGAAGCTCGATCCAGCCGCTATGTCGGTCGCCCAGTTGCCAGGGTCCATATAACCGACGCTGACGAGGTAGGCTGGGCCGGAAACGGCGAAAATGCGCCTAAGGAAGCTTCCTCCCTGAGGAATGACGACCGTTTCGCGGAACTGGGAGAGCCTCGCGTTTGCTTTCTTCGGCCCGTCACTCTGTGTCATAATTACTCCGCGGCGAAAGCGCCGCCCCAAGCTTCCCGCCCCCGGCCAGAAAGCGGCTGGCGGGCGCAAAGCCCCAAGGAGGAATTATGCCTCTTTCCGAACGCGCCGTCACCGTCCAGGCTTCGCCGATCCGCCGGCTCGCCCCATTCATGATTCAAGCGCGCGAGCGAGGGGTCAAGATCCACCACCTGAACATCGGCCAACCGGACATCGAAACCCCCAAAGTATACATGGACGCCGTCAAGGGTTTCGCGGAGAAGGTTCTGGCCTACGGCCCTTCGGACGGCCTTCCCGAATTGAAGAAGGCCATATCCGGGTACTTCGCCAGGTACGACATCGCCATAAGCCCCGCGGACGTTCAGATAACATTAGGCGGCAGCGAAGCCATCCAATGCGCCTTCTGCATCGCCGGCGATCCGGGCGACGAGGTGATAATCCCGGAGCCCTTCTACACGAACTACAACGGCTTTGCCGCGATGGTAGGCCTGAAGGTCGTTCCGGTGACGACTCGCGCGGAGAACGGCTTCGCCATGCCGCCCATCGAGGCCTTTGAGAAGGCGATAACGCCAAGGACAAAAGCTATTCTGGCCTGTTCGCCCAACAACCCCACTGGAGTCATCTTCACGCCCGAAGAGCTAGATGAACTGGCCGAGCTTGCCACGAGGCATGGCCTCTTTCTAATCGGCGACGAGGTTTACAGGGAGTTCGTTTACGAGGGCAGCCGCCCCAGAAGCCTGTTGGAGCTCAAGGGAGTCGAGGAGAGGGTCATCGTCGTTGATTCGATCTCCAAACGCTTTTCCGCTTGCGGCGCGAGGGTCGGGGCGCTAATCAGCCGCAATCCCGAGTTGATGGCCTGCGCGCTCAAGTTCGCCCAAGCCAGACTGTGCCCGCCGACCATCGAACAACTCGGCGCGATAGCAGCTTACAAAATGGACCCGAGTTACTTCGAGCCGGTGCGCGAAGAGTACAGGCGAAGGCGCGACACGCTCTACGAGGGGCTTTGCCACCATCCCGGCGTACTTCTCAAGAAACCGATGGGCGCCTTCTACATGATCGCAAGGCTTCCGATAAATGACGCCAACGAATTCGCCGAATGGATGCTGACCGATTTCCAGGTGGATGGCGAGACGGCGATGGTCGCGCCAGCGGATGGATTTTACGCGACGCCCGGCCTCGGCAAGAACGAAGTGCGGCTCGCCTACGTGCTCGAAGTCCCGAAGCTCCAACGGTCGGCCAAGATTTTGGTCGAAGGCATAGAGGCGTTCAATAAGACAGTGAGAAGGCAAGAAAGTGGGAGGAGCTGAAAGATGATGGCGCCTCGCACCCTCGCGCTCCCATTCCAGCGATAACCGCGTCACGGTTGCGTTGATTCGACGCGCGCGCGTTTGCAACATGACGCGCAAGCGAGATTGCTTCCGCTGCCGCCACGCTTCGCTCGCGGCTTCGGCTTCTCGCAATGACAATGCAAAGCACCACGCATGAAACGCAACGCGCAATTGCGGGCCTTCCGAAAAGCCCGAAGGGCGCGGGGACGCGGCGGGACG
>JBBIMN010000066.1:0-9458 GCA_037444385.1 Acidobacteriota bacterium
GCGCTTGCGAAAGCCACCCTCCAGGGCTGGCTCCGCCAAGCCGCCTGCCTGCCGCCTGTCTGCGTGCACCGCACAGGCAGGCGCCGCGTGGCAACGCAGCGCGGGCAGGAGCGCCGAGAGGGAAGGGGGCAACCCCTGCCCTCTCGGATTAGTAATTGACTTTACCCTTCGCCTTGAAACTTCTATACTCTCGTGGGAGGTTGCAGGATGAAGGCGGTAGTGGTCATTCCCGCGAGGTTCGGTTCGACAAGGTTCCCTGGCAAGCCGCTTGCTCCAATTCTCGGCAAGCCGATGATCGTTTGGGTGTTGGAGCGCGCCTCGCAAATCCGGGGCGTGGACCGTGTGATGGTCGCAACCGACGACGCGCGCGTCGCCGAGGTTGTGAGGAGCGCTGGAGGCGAGGCCGCAATGACGCCGCTCGGTTGTCCCACCGGCTCCGACCGCGTCTACGAGGCCGTCCGCGGGATGGCGTGCGATATCGTCGTGAACCTCCAGGGTGACGAGCCAGTTTTGGATCCAGGCGCCGTGAGCAGCTTGGTCGCACTGATGCGAGAGAACCCAGCCATACCAATGGCGACATTGGCGAGCCCGCTTTTTTCAGAGCAGGAGTACCGCGATCCAAACATCGTCAAGGTGATTCTAGATTCGGGCAATCGCTGCATGTACTTCAGCCGGAGCCCGATTCCGCACCTGCGGGGCTTAAAGCTTGATGAGGCTCCAGTCTACCGCCACGCGGGCGTCTACGGTTTCCGCAAGAACATTTTGGCCCAATTCACGCAATGGCCACAAGGGCGCCTTGAGAAGGCTGAATCGCTGGAGCAGCTTCGCGCGCTTGAGCGCGGCGTTGAAATCAGAGCTGT
This sequence comes from Acidobacteriota bacterium, assembly GCA_037444385.1. Taxonomy (GTDB): domain Bacteria; phylum Acidobacteriota; class UBA4820; order UBA4820; family DSQY01; genus JAEMPZ01. The sequence continues at coordinate 861 of JBBIMN010000066.1, forward strand.
CATAGCCGGCTGGCCTAAGGTGGCAGTTGACACGCCCGAAGACATACCGCGCGCCGAAGCGGCATTGCGAGCCTAGCAAGGCTATTGAAAAACTACCGTAGGCCGCGAGTTCCTCCACAGCCTGCTTGACTGTTTGAGTGGGAGTGCAGGGCTGGCAAAAAAGTAGCGGGGTAAGGGAGAGAGAAAACTTCTCGCTCCGAAACCCCGGCACACCGATACTTCCTTCCGTCAGCCTCCGGCGCCACCGGCATTACTAAACTATTGGCAAGTGCCCCAGCTATTCATTATCCTCGGGCCGGCCGTCGCGTTTCCGGCCGTCCCTTCGCCCGAAGCACCGGCGGCTACGGAGATATACCAGTAAAAATCCCCAGCGCCGAGCGCCGCTGGATCGTCGCCGATCGCGGCACTCGTGGCCGCGCCTTGGTAGCGCACGCATGAATTACTGTCGCCGGTAAGAAGGCCCGGCAAGTCCGGCTTGGCGCCGCGGTACACCTTGTATGAAGTGGCGCCCGCCACTGGCGCCCATGAAAGCGTGTTATCCCCGTTCCAGGTTTCAGCCGTAGCCATCGCTCCTGACGGGCCTATGGGCACGGGACCGTTGACAACCGCTAGACCATGGTAGGCTCCGCCAGCGATGGCTGTGATGCCCGCCAAGCCGGAAATCTGAACAGGGCTGGAGCTCATGGCCGTTGAACCGTCCCCAAGTTGTCCGTCACTGTTGTAACCCCACGCCCAAAAGGTGCCGTCGCTCTTCAGGGCATAGCCGCCGTACCCACCGCAGGCAATGGCGGTGATTCCCGACAGGCCTGAAACCGTTACCGGAATGTTGCTGTCAAGAGTGGTTCCGGTTCCAAGCTGGCCGTCGTAATTGCTTCCCCACGCCCAGACAGTGCCGTCACTCTTCAGAGCTAAGGAATGGTAACGGCCCGCCGAAATAGCGGTTATGACAGTGCCCGCGGCGAAGGAGACCCGAACGGGAACGTGGCTTGGAGTGGTCGTCCCGTTCCCAAGCTGGCCATTAAGGTTCAGTCCCCACGCCCAGACGCTGCCGCCGTTAGCGAGCGCCAGCGAATGAAATCCGCCGCCCGCCACGGCGGTCAAAACGGTTCCGGCGGCAAAAGAGGCCTGAACCGGAACGTTGCTGTCCGTCATACCGTTGTTTCCAAGCTGGCCGTAGTTGTTGTGGCCCCACGCCCATACCGTCCCGTCACCTTTGACCGCCAGCGAATGCAGGTAGCCGGAAGCTATCGCGACGGCGCCGGTAAGGCTCGATACCTGGATGGGCACGTTGGTGGCGTTGTTGGTTCCGTTTCCAAGCTGGCCGTATGTATTGTCGCCCCAGGCCCAGACAGCGCCGCCGCTTGTCAAAGCCAGAGAGTAGCTCAGCCCTCCGGCGGACGCCGAGACGCTGGAGAGGCTTGAGACCTGAACTGAAATGTTGCTGTCGCTGTTGGCCGCGTTGCCGAGCTCTCCGTCGCTGTTATGTCCCCAGGCCCAAAGAGTGCCGTCGCTCTTTAGAGCCAGCGAATGGGCGGCGCCCGCCGCCACGGCCATAACGCCGGAAAGCACCTGTGTGGCCACGGGCGTGGCGCTGTAGCCAGACAGGCCGTCACCGAGCTGGCCGAATTCGTCATCCCCAAAGGCCTGGACGCTGCCGCCGTTCAAAAGCACTACGGAAAAATAATAGCCTCCGGCGAGAAGCGCCGCGCTCGAAACGCCCGCCACTTGGCTTGGGACATTGCTCCACGTGTAGGCCCCCCCAAGCGTCCGGTTATCGGTGGCGCCCCAGGCCCAGAGGGTTCCGTCGCTCTTTCTCGCGAGCGAGTGGTAGAGGCCTCCCGCGACAGCCGATACGCCGGAGAGGCCCGAAACCGGCACCGGCGTGTTGCTGGCGGCCGTTGTTCCGTTGCCAAGCTGGCCGTCGCGGTTGTCTCCCCAGGCCCAGGCGGTGCCGTCATTCTTAACCGCAAGCGAATGAAAACCGCCAGCGGCGATCAAGCTTACGCCGGCCAAGCTGGAAACCTGGACCGGCACGTTGCTGTTGGCGTTTGCCCCGTTCCCAAGCTGGCCGTTGACGTTGTACCCCCACGCCCATACCGTGCCGTCGCTTTTGCGGGCGAGCGAATGCCAGGCGCCACCAGACACGGAGACAATGCTTGAAAGGCCGGCAACCTGGACCGGTACGTTGCTGTCGCTGCTTCCTCCGTTTCCAAGTTCGCCGAAACCGTTGTGGCCCCAGGCCCAAACCGTCCCATCGCTCTTAAGGGCAACGGAATTGTAGGCGCCGGCGGCAATGGCAGCGACGCCGGCAATGCCCGTAACCTGGACGGGAACGCTGCTGTCGGCATTGGTACCGTTTCCAAGCTCGCCCAGCCCGTTATACCCCCAAGCCCAGACCGTGCCATCGCTCTTGAGGGCCAGCGAATGGACGGCGCCAGCGGCCACCGCGGCAGCCCCGGCAAGGCCCGAGACTTGAACCGGCTGGTTGCGGTCATTCGTTGTCCCGTCTCCAAGCTGGCCGGTATAGTTATGGCCCCATGCCCAGACCGTGCCGTCGTTCCTAAGGGCGAGCGCATGGTAGTTTCCCGCCGAGACGGCCACCATTCCGGCAAGGCCGGCAACGCTGATTGGCGACGCGCTGTAACCAAAACGGCCATCTCCAAGCTGGCCCGAGAAGTCATCGCCCCACGCCAGCACCGAGCCAGGCGTGAGAGCCGGGGTCTGCGGATTCGCCGCGGACGGCGTTTCGTTGGTGCCCAAGGGCTTGATGCCCAAAGTGGGCTTTGAACTCTTTGTGGGCCTGGCCGGCAGGCAAATCTGCGGCCCCCCGGCAAGGGCTTGCGGATCCATGATGTCTCTAAGCGGCGATCCCGAAGGCGCGCTTGTCCCGGGCGTTTCCCCCCCTGTCCCGAGCGAAAACGGACCAGGTTCGGGTGACATTGGCGTTTGGGCGGCAGCGCCTTGTGCAACGGCCACGAGTGCAAAGCAAGCGGCCATCACGGCCAATATATCCTTCACGCTTCCAAGAAGAGACAACCCACCAAAAGCTCTCTGGCTCATTCTTCTCCACTCCTGGCGGCCTAAAGGCAAATGACCGCAATCGCGGGCTATTATATAAGGAAAAGCTCTCGCCGTCCACTCCCCTTGCATCCTCACCACTTCCTTGCCATTTTCCACAGCCGTCGTTGCATTCTCTTGCTGGCTGGGGCAATATTTCCACGGGAGGTGTGCATGATGAGACGCTGTTTCACATTGAAGGTGGCGGTTCTGGCGGCGCTGCTTGCTGGCTTGGCCGGTATTTCAGCCATTGGGCGCGCGCCCGCTTACGCCTCCTGCGCGGTAGAGGTGGCTGACGCGTTGGGGCAGCCGATGACGGGGGCGCTGATCGTCTTTCGGTCGCCGGACGGCAAGGTGGCGCGGGCTATCGAGACGACCAGCAAGGGCTCGTGCATCGCGTCCGGGCTCATTTCGGGCGTTACCTACGGCGTCACCGTTAGCGCCTGCGGCTATGCGGCCATAGAAAAGCGCGTCACTCCCAACGCCGATGGCCCGCCCCAGCAGTTGTCGGCGAGACTTGAAAAAGCCTACTCCTCTAAAGCGGCTTCTCTTGCCAGGACGGGTGATCCCACCGGAGCTATCTGCGGGCTTGTCGTGGATGGTTCGTGCCGGCCCGTGCCTGGAACCACGGTAATACTGGAGAGCGGCGAAACGAAGAAGTCGTGGAAAGTCTTATCCGACGCGCAAGGGCTCTTTGATTTTTCCGCGCTTGAGCCGGCCTCTGCCTACAGGGTTTACGCGACGGCGGAGGATTTTTCCACCGTCGTCCGCAAGCCAATCCCTGTAAAAGCCGGAGAAACGACTACAATGGAGATGCAGGTCAAGCCATAGGAGACGGTTCAATGACAGCGCGGTACGATATCGGGGGATTGGCGCTTTTCGTTTCCGTGTTGAGCGCTGCAGCGCTTCAGCTTGCTCTCTACGGGCCGCGGCTTCCAGAACGAGTGGCTATCCACTTCAATTTTTCGCTGGAGCCCAACTCCTACATGCCCAAGCCTTTCTACTTAATCCTCTGGGCCGTGTACATGGCCTTCATGGCCACCGTTCTCTTCATGGCCCAGCCCGCGGTGCCTCTCTGGTTCGCCTCCTGCGTTCTGGCCTTTCTGGTGGCGGTAAACCAATTTCTGATCTCCGCCAACATGACGGGGGGCAAGCTCAGCGGCTGGTTCTTTGTCCCCGTCGGGCTCATGATCTTCCTGGTCCTGTTTTTCGTGGGACACGGCGCCCGAAGATAGCCACGGCCAGTCCGTGACGGCCGGCCTTCACGCCACCCGCTTGACAAAGGCCGCGTTCAGCTTCATATAAGTGATGGAGGGACTGAGCCGTGAGACAGGGCCAAACCTCTCGCCGCGCTTTTTTGGGTGCCGCCGCCAAGTTGAGCGCCGCTTTGGGCGGCCTGGCGCTCGTTGAAAGCTCGCCGCTCATCCGCAATATCCCGGGAGTTGATGAACTTCACGCCCAAGAGCGAACCTCGCTCGAAGACCTTATACGCCAGGCGCCGGTTGCCCGCTATTGGGCGTCGCCGGCCAAGGCCGCGTCGTGTTCCGTCTGCCATGAAACGGCGCCGGTGAAAGGCGGAGAACACAAGCACAAAGCCGGCGTGGTCCAGTGCCTCCTCTGCGCGAACAACTGCGTGATTGAGGAGGGCCACAGGGGCCGCTGCCAGGCCCGCCTCAACGTGCGCGGCCAGCTTCTGAGCCTCGTCTATGGAAGACCCATCACGGAGCACGTTGACCCCATCGAGAAGAAGCCGTTCTACCATTTCCTGCCCGGAAGCGAAGCCTACTCGCTCGCCACGTCGGGCTGCGCGCTTCGCTGCCGGTTCTGCCAGAACTGGGAGATATCGCAGGCCAGGCCCGAGGACTACGCCGTCGCGTACACTCCTCCAGCCGTGCTGGTTACAAGGGCGGCGGAAAGGCGCGCCCCGGTCATCGCTTTCACCTACAATGAGCCGACGGTATTCACCGAGTACCTTTGCGATACCGCCAGAGCAGCCCGCAAAGCCGGGCTGCGCTGCGTCCTGGTCTCGTGCGGCTTCATGAACGAGGCGCCGCTTCGGGAGATGATAGAGGTCCTCGACGCCATCAAGATTGACCTGAAGGGCTTTTCGCCGGCGTTCTACCGCGACGTCTCATCGGCCGAGCTCGCTCCCGTCCTGCGCAGCATCAAGCAGGCCGCGAAGTCGGGCCGCCACCTGGAGATCGTCAACCTCGTCGTTCCAACACTGAACGATTCCGGGACGATGCTCAAAGAGCTTGTCAAGTGGGTCGCCTCCGAGGCCGGCCCGGACGTTCCCCTGCACTTCACGCGCTTCCATCCCGACTTTCAGCTCCTTAACCTTCCCCCCACGCCGGTGGAAACGCTGGAGCGGGCCAGGGACATGGCGATGCACGAGGGGCTCCAGTACGTCTACGTGGGAAATGTTCCAGGCAACCCCGGCAACAACACCTACTGTCCGTCGTGCAAGGCGGTGTGCATTGAACGCTCGGGCTTTTTCGTGGCCGCGGTGAGGATGAAAGGCGGAAAGTGCGCCGCTTGCGGCCACCCGATCGCTGGCGTCTGGAAATAGGGAGGGCGACAATGGGCGCTAAGTTGTTTCTGGCCGTCACGCTCCTTGCGGTCCTCGGCTTCTCTTTCAAGGCCGCCTCTCAGAGCCCGCCTACCGGCATCCGCGAACCGGTGATGGCGGACAAATTCTATCCCGCCGATGCCAAGAAGCTCGAAGGTGCGGTAAAGGGCTTCCTTGAAGACGCCGTTCCTTCGAGGGGCGAACGACCGGCGGCCATTGTAGTTCCTCACGCGGGGTACATCTTCTCCGGCCAGATAGCGGCGGATGCTTACAAACAGGCGATGGGGCACGATTGGGACGTGGTCGTGGTCCTGGGTACAAATCATGCACTGGCTGGCTTCGACGGCATTTCTGTTTTTCAAGGCGCGGGCTTCAGGACGCCGCTGGGCGTGATTCAAAACGATCAGGCGCTTGCAAAGGCGCTTCTTGAAACGTCTCCGGACGCCACTTGGCGGCCCGAAATCGAACTGAAAGAACACTCGGTAGAGGTGCAGGTCCCGTTCATACAGGTCGCGTGTCCAAAAGCGAAGCTCGTGGCGGCGGTGGTTGCAACCGAAGACCCGGCGCGGCTCGCCCGCTTTGGCCAGGCAGTGGCGAAGCTTCTTGCCGGACGGAAGGCGCTCATCGTCGCCTCTTCGGACCTTTCGCACTACCCGTCATGCGAGGACGCTCCCGCCGTAGACCGGAAGACGCTGCGGGCCATCGCTTCGCTCGACCTCGCCTCATTGTCCGCAACCGTCAATAATTCCATGAACTCGGGAACGGCGAACCTCGCTACCTGCGCATGCGGCGAAGGGGACATTCTCGCAACGATGGCAGCGGCGAAGGCGCTCGGCGCGACGCACGGGGCGGTCTTGAGCTACGCCAATTCGGGCGACACCGTCGTTGGAGAACCAGACCGGGTCGTAGGTTACGGCGCCGTGGCGTTTTTTGCGGGAACGGGAAACACGGACACGAGCGTGCTGGAACCACTGCCTCCGGCTCCCGAAAACGCCCCGCTGACCTACGCGGACAAGGCCTACCTGCTCTCCCTGGCGCGCAAGACCTTGACGCGCTACCTGCTGACAGACACGGCCCCGCTGCCTCGCGCCACCACTCCCGGCCTCCGCCAGCGCCGTGGCGCCTTCGTCACCTGGAAAGAAGGCGGCGATCTCAGAGGCTGCATAGGAAGAATGGAGGCCGGTGCACCGCTGGCCATTACGGTGGCCCGCATGGCTCTGGAAGCGGGGCTCAACGACCCGCGCTTCCCGCCCGTGAAGAGCTCCGAGATCCCTATGCTCAAGGCCGAGATTTCCGTTCTGGCTCCCTTTGCTCCCATCGCGGACCCGCACGAGATACGGATTGGGGTTGACGGCGTCCTGTTGCGAAAAGGCGGGACCGGCGCCGTCTTCCTGCCTCAGGTCGCGCCGGAGCAGGGCTGGGGGCGCGAGGAGCTACTGGACAACCTCTGCCGCAAGGCCGGGCTCGAAGGAGACTGCTGGAAGAGCGGCGCCAAGCTCTCCACCTTCCAGGCGATCGTCTTTTCGGAAGAGAAAGACCGCTAACCGCCGTGAGGCGCGGCGCAATGTGGCTCTTCGCCACGGGCTTCGTGACGCTTCTGGGGCAGGTCGTTCTGTTGCGCGAACTCTGCGTGGCCTCGTACGGCAGCGAGCTGTCCTACATCCTCGGACTTGGCGCGGTGATGACCGGGACGGCGCTTGGAGCGCTCTCAGGCCAAAGGTGGCCAAGCCTCTCCGAAGAACAGCCACGGTTCCTCTTTCTGCTTTTCGCGCTGCTTGTGCCGGCTTCGGCCGCGCTCGCAAGGTGTTTGACAAGGCTATTTAGCGGAACGCCCGGCGCGTTTCTCCCGTTTCCAGAGCAACTGGCTGGCGCCGCGCTCGTAATGGTTCCAGCAGGCTTGGCTGGCGGCCTGCTCTTTCAGCGCGCCGCCGCGATTTACGCCGAATCAAAAGCCTCGTTGGCTCGCGCCTACGCGGTTGAAAGCCTGGGAAGCATAGCAGGAGGCGCGGCCTCGGCGCTTTTGCTCGTTGCGGGAATTTCGAACTTCACGGCGGGATTGCTCTGCGGCGCGGCCGCCTTGTCTGCCGGCCTTCTGCAATTGAAGAGAGAGATGCCAAGACGGCTTCGGCTCACGGCGGCGGCGGCCGCGGTGATTCTTGCCGCGTCGTTCGCCTTCTCCGGCACGATTGACCAGGGCCTCGCCGGCCTTGCGCATCTTGGCGTGGTCCTGCAAAAGGAGACTCCATACGGAAGGGTCCTCCTGACGCGCTCCCAAAGCCAGGTGATCGTTTTCCTGAACGGTGCATTGGCCTACGAGAGCCAGGGCACTAGCGCCGAGGAGTTCGTCCATCCGGCGGCGTTGGAGGTTGGCCATCCAGACTCGGTCCTCGTCCTTGGCGGCGCCGCGCCGGGCCTCGTGGCCGAAGTTTTGCGCCACCACCCCGACAAAGTCGTTGACGTCGAGCTGGACGCGGCGCTGGCCGAGGGGGTTCTGCCGTTTCTTCCGCGGCCTTCACGCGAAGCCGCCGCCGACCGGCGCGTCTCAATGGTCATCGCCGATCCCAGGCGGTACGTCGCCAGCAACGGAAAGTGGGACCTCATCCTCTGCGCCATGCCCGAGCCGGAATCTCTGGGCGCCAACCGCTTCTACACGCGCGAGTTCTTCAAATGCTGCCGGGAACGGCTTTCGACCGATGGAGTGTTGGCGTTCCAGCTCCGCAGCGCCGAAAACCTCTGGACGCCGTTGATGCTCCAACGGGCCGCAAGCATCCACGAGGCACTCGCCTCCGTTTTCGAGGATGTCCTTGTCCTTCCTGGAACGACGAACCTCTACCTGGCCTCGATGTCCAAACTGGCGAGAGATCCGGAGATCCTCGCCTCCAGGTATCAAGAGCGCGGAATCGAGGCGCGGCTTGTTACGCCCCGGTACATTCGCTACCTGCTCACGAACGACCGGACTGCCGAAATGGAGG
>JBBIMN010000067.1:0-9436 GCA_037444385.1 Acidobacteriota bacterium
GTGGCCAAAGAATGGCCGGGCTGGCCGAGGCCTTTGAACAATCAATCGAAGGCATGATGGCCGTCACGATTTGCAAGGAGCTTGAAGCGCAGTTGTTGGTTTCGTTCGTTTCCACGACTTGGTTGTCCGCGTCGGCGCAGGCATCAAGGTAATAGGTTCCGGCGGAAAGCGAGGATGGAACCGTGAATGGCGCCTCGTTCACCTCGCTCGTCTCTCCTGGCGCAAGAGGAGGCACGCTCCTTTGGCCCACGACGATGGCCGTGGAAGGGTCGAGCGGTTTGCTCGTCGCGATGTAATACCGCGTCACGCTGGGGCCGGCGGGCAGGTTGCCGATATTTCTCGTCTTCTCCGTTATGTAAAAGGTGTTCCCCGGCGAGGAGATGAGCATGGGCGGAATGAACAAAGGCACCGTAAGATCTGGGCCGCCTTCCCAGGTGGCGTGTACAGCATCAGCAGTTGTGTCGTAAGCGACGCAGTCCGTAATACTGTTGGTCCCCGCGCCTTTTGCCGCCGCCTTCGAAACAGCGGCCTTGGTTTTTGAAGCCGCCGTTGCGCCGCCCTGTTTGATCGTGCCGTATGGCGTATGAACGATGATCGTGTCGGTACCGACGATTGTTCCAATGTACGAAAAGGTGGCCTTACCGTTCGCGTCCGTCTGCGTTTGCGAGTTAAGCCCGGTATTCGGCCCTTCGGTCACGCCGAAGAATAGCGTGTTGTTCGCGATTGGGAGGCCCGTGGCAACATTGACGAGCGTTGCGGTTACGGTATGGGTTTCACCAACGGCGTGCGTCGCGCTGGAAGGCGCGGCGGTTAGCTTCGGCTCGCATGGCCAGGGTATGTTCTGCTGGAGGTACTTGGCGTTGTAGTAAACGAGCGCATAGCCTTCATTCGTCCGCTGGCTTGGCGTGGAAGCCGAAATGGCGTCAATCACCGCCTGAAGCTTCGCGTTCGTCGTGGCGGCGTCCTTGGCCAGGGCCGCCTGCCGCGCCGCCACCAAGTTCGATTGAATCCCTGAAAGCAGCGCCGCGTCCGAAATCCACCCCAACTGCCCCGCCTTCGTAACGTCCGAAATAAACGTGTCCCAGTGCTCGAAAGAACCGGGAGAAGCACCCAAAGGACCGAGGGTGGAAATTTTTCGGATGTAGCTTTTTTCGATGGCCTCCTGCTGGTCAGGGTCAAACTCATCCTCCCCCGTGGCTTGCAAGTAAGCCTGAAAATAAAGGTGCAACCGTGGATTTACCCAGCATTCCTGAATCGCGGGTGGGACGGAGGTGGAAAAAGCAAAGGGGCCTGAGATGGTGCCGGGCGAGGGAAAGTTCGGCATAGTACTGGAGGTGCCCCAAATCACCTGAGCTTCTTTGGTGAAAGGGTCCGTTGCGTGCGTAGGCCCCCAAATATCGCCGGACCAGTGCTCAGGTTGTGTTGGCGTGGTAAGCGAGGACCATGCAGCGCCGACAACCAGCTCTATCGTCCAAATGCGGATCGTATTGCTTGCGGGGTTGGTCACCTGGTATTCGTACGTGTAGGTCTGCGCCGCCACGTCCAAGACGCAATTGGCCTGAACTTGAATGTTGTCGAAAATGGGCAACGGTGGCGCCTGCGCGCTGGCCGCAATGGTAAGAAGACACATAAAGAAAGCAATGGGGATCGACACTTTATGAATATTTGTAATCATCGGGCGCCTCCTTACTTCAGTTCGTAGTGAATCTTGCCGATTTCTTTCTCATAGCGAGCGAGCCCCAGTCCTTTAGCGAGAATGTCAAGTCGATCATCATCGACGTCATCCGAGCTTCCGACTTGGGCCCAGTTCACGTCCGCTGACCTTCCCAGGCGGTGCAGAACGTGCGGGCAGTTCCAGTTGCCGAGGTAGTCGTATAGCCCGCCGTAAATTAGGCTCAGATCGTTGAAGGAAATCTTGACCATTATCCTGTTTGCTTGGTAGTACCAATCCTGATACTGCTTGGCAAGTTCGGTGAGCTGTTGGATCATTTGGGGCGTCCCGTAAAACTGCTGGCCAGCCGTGTGCGCGTAGGGATTAGATTGTTTGGCATAAAGAGCATCATTGTCGGACAACAGTTGAAGCGCGTAAATGTGCGCGTCCACTCTGAAAGTCGCGTAGCAGGTCCTGCAAGAGGGATCCGCGGGATCGGTTTGCCAAGTACCATCATTCGGACAAATATAGTTCGGCGGTACGATCCAGCGGTCGAAAAAGAGCATCGTTCCAGAGGCCTCCGGCATGGCCACGTAAGCTCCCACCCCACGGTAGTTGGTCCACATCTCCGCGCTGAGAACGGGCGGAGCGTCTCCTCCCATATAGTCGTACCAAAAACCGCCCATTGAGGCTTCAAGATGCGAGGCGTCACGGGCATGTTCATGCCCGCCAGTCAAGTAAAGGTCATCTCCTGGTGGGACCGTCAATGTGGTGTCGCAGTGGCAATCAAGGGGATCGCCCGTCCGCGCGTCGTAGCAGCCGGTCTCAAAGGGAACGATATCAGGGCCGACACTTGGATGGCCCTTGCAAAGCTTATAGTGCAAAGCTTATAGTGAGGAATGGTCGGCGCACCGCAAATCCAAGGAATCCACGGCGTGCTCTGCGCTGCCGCGCAGAGGCCGAAAAGCCCGGCCAAAATCCCCACAAAGAGCATCCTTATACCGCCCGCCAACCTTTGCCTTCTTTCATCTGCCCTCTTTTTCATCCTTTCCCTCCTCGGTTACGCGCTTTGTGCCGCCGTACCAAATTTCAATTTCAAGTGCCCTGCCTTCTGCGCGCAGCATACCATCCCCATCTCGTCTCGTCAAGAGGCAATGCGGTGTCAGAGGCAATGCGGTGTCCAGGGGCAAAGGCCGCTGGACAGGGCACTGGAGCGAGCAGAAGTTGAGGGTGCAAAAACGTTAACAGTTAAAGAGCACCTTGAACGTCTTTACCCTTTACCATTACCCCTGAGCCCTCTCCCCTTGCCCTCAAAACACCTCTCTGGCCTGTGCCAGGAAAGGTTCCAGGGAATCGAGCGGAATGGGGGCGCTTCTCAGATACTTGAGCGCGTGGCCTAGCGTCAGACGGACGCAAGCCAGATAGCGCGAGCGCTTGCGCCTGGTGATCTGGTAGCCGAAGGTTCCAAGCGCTTTCAAGGCCCGCTGTAAAGCACATCGCTCAAACTCTTCGGCGGTGGCGCCGGCCGTTTGCGCGCATAAAGAGGCGCAGCGAGCCTGAAAAGCGCCGGGGACGGACCGGTAACCGTCAACCGCCAGCGATGCCAGGTCGTAGCAGCGCGGGGCCAGGAGCGCGTCCTGGTAGTCCAGCACGAGCAGGCCGCGGCCGCTCTGCACCAAAAGGTTTTCCGAATGGTAGTCCCGGTGGGCAAGCCGAAGAGGAGCCTCGGCCACCGAGGCGGCAAGCTCGCATAGGGCGGCATGGACTTCGGGCGGGCGGGGCGCGTTCAAAAGCCCGCCAAGAAAGTGCATTTCGAAAAAGCCGAGCTCGAACCGCAGACGGGCGACGTCCAGCGCCAATAGAGGCGGAGCCCCCTCCAGCCATTCGCCGGAAGAAATCCCGCCAATTCGGCAGGCGAGTTCAAGTATCTGCTCCTCCAGAGGGGCGCTCCAGCGCCCGGATGAGCAGAGGCGCCCCTCGGCGAACTCTTCGACAAGCCACGAGGCGTTGGGCGGAGAATGAAAGATGTGCGGAACGGGAATGCCATGTTTTTGAAAGAGGCCGGTCACCGCGATGAATCTGTCGCGACCGTCCTGGTCCTCTCCGAAGTCGGCGAGAAGAGCGGGCCGTGTCTCCCAGGAGCCCCGGTAATAGTCGCGCCCGGACGCGTGCGCCGTCAATGGCGTCCAGCCGCCGGGTGGGTAAGTAGCTTGGTTTGCCACGGCGAGCCTGTGAGCTAGAGCTTCTTAAGGAGGTCTTGAGCCTTGACGGCCGCCTCCGAGTAAGGGTACTGCTCCGCCAGATCCTGGAGCCGCTTCTTCTCCAAAGCCTTGTCACCAAGCTCTCCGTCGCAAAGCCCCTCTTTGTAAATGGCGTCGGGCACCTTGTTACCGAACGGGAAGTGGTCCACGACGGCTTTGAACGCGTCGCGGGCGTTCTTGAAATCCTTCAAAGAGTAAAACCCCTCCCCGATCCAGTACTGGGCGTTGTCCGCCAAATCCGACTGCGGAAAACGCCGGATGAATTCCGAGAACGCGTCCTGCGACTCCTTCACCTTGCCTGCGGCCAGCAGGTCATAAGCGCGCTTATAAAGCAGAGCCGGATCACCGGCCAAATCTCCGGATTCCACCGAAGCCGCTTGCGGCGCGAGAACTGGCGCTGGAGGCTCCTGGGATGTCTGAACCGGCGCCTTGGCGAAGGCATCCTTCAACTGCTGGACCTCTGCCGTCAGTTGTTTCTGTTGCGCGGCCAAGCCTTCCACGTCGCTTCTAAGATAGTCAACTTTGCGCGCAAGGTCGTCCTGGGGGCCGACCATCGTGGAACAAGACGTCAAAGCGGCCAACAAGCCGCAAAAAAACAAAGCTTTGCCAAATCGCATGGCTATTTGCCCTCCGCCAATTTCTGGATTACCTTTCTGAAAAATCCGCCACTGTTTTGCTCGGCGTCCCGCTCGAGCCTGGCGAGTTCCTCGTAAAGGCGCTTTTCTTCCTTGGACAGCCTCTTTGGTGTGGCCAACCGCACGTCAACGTAAAGGTCTCCCCGGCCGCCCGAACCTATCCTGGGCATACCTCGCCCTGGCCCCCGGAAACGTTGGCCGTGAGAGGTCCCCGGAGGAACCTTGACCTTTTCTTCCGTTTCTTCAAGCGTCTGGACGTAGATTTCGGCGCCCAGCACCGCCTGGGGCAGGGTCAAGGGAACGGTGCAGAGGAGGTGCTCCCCTTCCCGTTTGAAGAAGGGGTGCTCTTCGACCTCAATGCAAAGGTAAAGATCCCCGGAAGGTCCGCCACGTTCGCCGATCTCTCCTTCGCCCGCGATGCGCAGTCTTGAGCCCGAATCAACGCCAGGAGGGATGCGAATTTTCAGCGTCTTTTGGGTGCGAACGCGCCCCCGGCCGTGGCATGCCCCGCAAGGGTCTCTTACTATCTCCCCCTCGCCCGAGCACTGCGGACAGGTCCGGCTCACGGTGAAAAAACCTTGCTGGAAGGCCACCGTCCCGCGCCCGCGGCAAGCCGGGCAGGCCAGGCGCTGCCCGCTCCTGGACCCGCTGCCGTTGCATTTTTCGCAAGGCGCCTCGCGCGGAAGCTCGATGGTCTCTTCCTTCCCGAAGAAGGCCTCTTCAAGCACCAGCTTTACGTCGCACCTGAGGTCGTTCCCCCGCTGCCCGCGAGGCCCTCTGGCCCGCCCCCTGCCGAAGAGATCGCCAAAGCCAAAGAGGTTGCCAAACAGATCGCTGAACTCCTCGAACACGGCGGAGTCCCAAGGCACGCCGCCGGTTGTTCCAACGGTGCCGAAGCGGTCGTAGCGCGCGCGCTTTTCGGGATCGCCAAGCACGCTATAAGCCTCCGAGGCCTTCTTGAACTTCTCCTCGGCCTGTTTGTCTCCTGGATTGCGGTCGGGGTGGTAGGCGAGCGCCGCCTTTCGGTAGGCCGCCTTGATCTCCTCCTGGGAAGCGCCGCGGGAAACGCCGAGAATCTGGTAAAAGTCCTCGTTGCCGGTCATTTCTTAGGCTCTTTGTCGGCTGGCATCTGCGGAGCGTATAATATCACCTCGGAGAGGGCGCGCGAGGCGTCAGTGAGGCCCTGCAGCGCTTCCTGAAGCCGTCCGGCGCTCTCGCTCGTCAAATCTTTCTGGGCCTTCTGTATCGCCTCCTCGATCTCCTTGCGGGCCTCGCCACTCAAGAGCGCGCTGAACTGGATGAAAGCCTTTTGGTTGCTCTCCAAAAGGCGCTCCAGCTTCATGCGGAGCTTTTGAACTTCGATCTGGCGCCGGTCCTCATGCTCCTTGGCCGCGGCGTCCTGGATGATCTGCTGGATCTCGCCCTCCGTGAGCCCGGAGGAGGGGTTTACGACGATTTTCTGCTCGTTGCCGGTGATAAGGTCCTTGGCGTAAACGGAGACGATGCCGTTGGCGTTGACGTCGAAGGTCACCTCGATCTGCGGCACCCCCGTCGGGGCTGGAGGAATTCCGACCAGTTCAAAGCGGCCAAGAGAAATATTTTCGCTCGCCAGTTCCCGCTCGCCTTGAAGGACGTGAATTTCGACCTTGTCCTGGTTGTCGCTGACCGTAGTGAAAATTCGGCCCTTCTTGGTCGGAATGGCCGAACCCCGCTCTATGAGCTTTACAAAGATGTTGCCTTTTGTTGAAACGCCAAGGCTGAGGGGAATGCTGTCTAAAAGGATGATCTCCTTGACCTCGCCCTTGATGATGCCCGCCTGGAGCGCTGCGCCCAGGGCGACCACCTCGTCGGGGTTCTTGTCCCGCCTCGGCTCGCGCCCGAATATCTCTTTCACCGTCTTTATTACAAGCGGCGTGCGGGTTTGGCCGCCGACCAGAAGCACCTCGTCAATCTCGCTTGACGTTACGCCTGCTATCTTGATGGCCTCCTCGCATGGCTTGCGCGTCCGTTCGACGATTGGGCCTATAATCGCTTCTAGCTCCGCTTTTTTCAGCGTGGTTATAAAGTGCTTGGGACCCGCCGCGTCAGCCGCGATGAATGGCAGGTTGATCTGCGTCTCGTTCATGCTCGACAGGTCGCACTTGGCCCGCTCCGCCGCCTCCTTGAGCCTCTGCAGGGCAAGCCTGTCAGCTCCCAGGTCCATGCCGGATTCCTCTTGGAAGCGCCTGATTAGCTCCAGCATGATTTCATTGTCCATGTCTTCGCCGCCGAGGTAGGTGTCGCCGGAGGTGGCGATAACCTCAAAAAGCCCCTCTCCAAGCCGCAGGATGGAGATATCGAATGTGCCTCCTCCGAGGTCATACACCGCTACGGTCTTGGCCTGCGCCTCCTCCAGGTTGAAGGCGAGGCACGCGGCGGTCGGCTCGTTGATTATCCTCAAGACTTCAAGGCCAGCTATACGGCCGGCGTCCTTGGTGGCTTGGCGCTGAGGGTCGGAGAAGTATGCGGGAACGGTTACGACGGCCTCCGAAACCTCCTCGCCAAAATACTCCGCCGCGCCCTTCTTGAGTTCGGCAAGAATGAAAGCGCTTATTTCCTGAGGGCTGTACTCGTGGTCGCGCGCCTTCACGCGCACGTCGCCATTGGGCGCCTCCACGAGCGCGTATGGAAGCACCTCCTGCGCCTGCCCCACGGTTTGATCGGAAAATTTCTTTCCAATAAGCCTTTTTACGGCATAGACGGTGTTCGATGGGTTGGTGACGGCCTGGCGCTTGGCGAGGTTGCCGACAAGCCTGTCCCCTTGCTCGCTGAAGCCTACGATCGAGGGAAGGGTTCTGCCGCCCTCCCTGTTTGGTATGACAACCGGCTGCCCGGCCTCGATGAAGGCCATGCAGGAGTTGGTGGTTCCGAGATCAATGCCAATGACCTTAGCCATTCGGAGTCTCCGGCCGCGCCCCCTGGCTTGGCCGGTTTACCCTCACCCGGGCCGGCCTCAAGAGTTTGCCCTGAAAGAAAAACCCGCGCTGGATCACGTCCGTTACCGTCCCGCCGGGGCAGTCCGGGTCTTCAGTGAGGGCGACTGCCTCGTGAAACTGCGGGTCGAATTGTTGGCGCAAGGCATCCACAGGCTGCGCGCCCGCTTTCGCCAATGTGTCCAAGAAAAGTTGGCGGCAGAGATCCAGTCCCTTGGACCATTGGGGCGGCGCTTCGGCGTGGAGCAAAGCTATTGCCGAGTCAAGATTATCTAGCACTGGAAGCAGGGCGCGTATCAGCTCGGCCTGCGCCCTCTCGCCAACCTCGGCTTGGTCTCGTTCCACGCGGCGCTTGTAGTTCTCGAAGTCGGCCCTCTGCCTGAGCAAGGAGTTTTCAAGCTTCTTGACCCTTTCAGCGGCCGGCTCTCCGGCCGATGGTTCCGCGGCATATGAATCATCGCTGGGCTGGCCAACCGGGACAACCTCGTGAGGCCCCTCGTCGTGCTCAACGAATTCTATCGTCATCTCGACAGGCCCGCCGCCCTCGTCCGGCCCCCTCTTCTCGTCGTCAGCCATTTGCTCCACCATGGCGCGCGAAAACTTGGCTGGCCTCAGTCAGCCGCCGGGCCTCGGCTCTCAGCGCCGGAAGGACGAGGTCGAAGCGCAAACACTGCGTGCCCAATATGCCTACAAAACCAAAGCCCGTCGAAACGTCCCCGTACGCGGCTCCCAGGAGCGCCAGTCCGCGCGAGGCTGGATCGGGCCAGTCGTCGCCCACCACGATGGTCAGCCCATGCACCTGGTCCCAGATTTCATCCAGGAAGCGCAGCAACTTTTCTTTCTCCTCCAGCGTGCACAGGACCGCCCTGAGAGCCTTAGCGTCCTCCAGAATCTCCGGCGCGTCCAGAAGCCAGGGCAACCCCTCCCAGAAAATGTCGGACAGCGACGCGGGGCTAGGGAAGAAAGGTTCCACCAGTGCGGCCGCATCTGCAATGAATCTTGACGCCTGGCCGCTCTCCTCGGCCACCTGTCTTCTCAGGTCGTCGCGGATTTCCTGGAAGGTAGATCCTTGATAGGTGTCGGAAATGTAAGCGGAGAAAGCTCGAAGTTCGTCCGCGCGGTAGCGCCTTGCAGGAGAAAGCCACTGCTGGTAAACCTGCCCGCTTTGAAGCACCAGAACCATGAGGATGGTGTCCATAGTTACGGGAACAAGATCGCACGCATTCAGGCGCGCCCCGCCCAACGAGGGGGTCGTAGCAAAACCCAGACTTTGCGCCGACGCGGAAAGCGTGCCGGCGCTGGCGCGGACAAGCTCTATAAAGCCGGTTCCCTGAAAAGAGATGCTTTTTTGAAGGCTTGGATCTGAACTTTCGGTCCCTTGACTTTCAGTCATCCGCTCGATGCAGTAACGGTAGGCCAGGCTCGTGGGAACGCGGTCGGAGGAGACGTGAGTCTTAGCCAAAAAACCTAGAGTTTCCAAGCGCTGAAGAATCAGCCGGATGGTAGCGGGCGCAAGCGCATCCAGCCCTTGGCCGGAAAGCAGCCGCGAGCCCACGGGGCGGCGAGTCTCCGCGAACTCGCGCAGCAGCGCGAAGAGGATGCGCTCCTCTCTGGGGGTCAGATTTTTGGCCACCGCTTTTGCCCCTCCATAACTAGTGTTGCGTCCCTCGTCATGGCCCTACGAAGGTTCCTTCCCGGTACACAACACTTCCCAGGGGGCTTCGCCCCAAGGGCGCCCGCCTTCGGCGGGCTGTTACCCCACAAGAACGGGGAAGCCTCTTCCCCGCACCCCTTGCGTGCGCTGTCCCCCGCCGGCTTCCATTGCCACCCTTTTGCAGGGACAGCACGCTTAGTAGTTTATAACAGCAGCAGCTTGGCCGTCAAATCAGCGAATCGCGCCATCTAAAATCTTACCGA
>JBBIMN010000068.1:0-1891 GCA_037444385.1 Acidobacteriota bacterium
TCCTGAGCGCGTGGATGTGACCGAAATGGTGATCATGCCCGTGGCCCAGTCCAGCGCGATGCTCAACCACCGCGGGCCATGGCTGCAACCACAGAAGAAGGCGTGAAATCAGGCCTGGAAGAATGTTGGATGGCGGCGTGGCGCAATCAAGGTGCCGGCTATTTGCGCGCGGCCTGGAATGACATGGCGCCGTGGCTTGGGTCGAAGTAAATGGTGAACAGGTCCCAAATGTCCCTGCCTATGGCGGCGGCGTAAGGAGGGCTGAAGCCTTTCTCCATGGGCGCCACCTCCGCCGATGCCAGGTGAAAGTCCACGAAAGCAATGCGCAGGCCAACGTTCCGCGCGGCTTGTTTGGGAAAAGGACTGATGGAAGCGGCGGTTGCGCCCAGGTCCGTGATACACGTCCTTTCCGCGCCGATGGAGACCAGGGCCAGCAGATTGGGCACCTGCTGAACGCGGGCCTGAATAACTGGTTTGCCTGAAACCCACAAGCATTGGACGGTGGCAAAACCCTCGCCAAGCGCGGTTTCAGGCGGGGTGCCGGAAGGGTATAAAACGATCCGGCCGCCACGCCGGTCGAAGAGAATGCCGTAGCCGCTCATGGCCGCGAGCGGAAAGACGCCCGCTATTGTTTGCCATTCGTCCGCCTGCTTCTCAATGATGGCGGCGGGTACATTTTTTACAGTCAACGGCCCGATCGTCAATTCGCGAAGAACAACCCACTTCGAGAGCCGCTCGCCGCCTTGTTTTCCGAAGTCCCAGGGATACGCGGCCGTTACCGGCTCCAATCCGTTGGCCCTGGCGACCTTTGGGCTTACCATAAAAAAGCCAGCGCCGGAGTCCAACAGCATCAATTCTTCTCTACCACCCATTATAGAGACAGGAACCGTGAGGCCGCGACCGCTCTGGATTGTCTCCGATGTGGGCGGACCGATCTGTGGTGGTGCCAGGGATTCGCGGGTGGTCCTCACATCATCGGTCTTGGCCAAGATGTCGTTGTCGAAAAGGGATCCGTTAAGGAGCGTGGCGACCTCGCGGCAGCCGGACCGTTCTTTGAGCGGTATCGTGGCCGGCAACGAGCCGGAGAGGGTTTCATCTAAAAGTTTGCCGCCGCCTATTGAGGCGTATATCTTGCGAAGGTTGAGGTACTCATCCTTGGATTCAGGGCCGCTCTCCATAAGCTTGCCGAGAATCTTCAAGCAGCCCGGCCCCGTGCGGTCGAGATCGAGCGCTTGGCGAAGCAGAACCGGCGCGGGCTTCTCCTGCTTCGCCACCGCGCCAAGAACCAGCTCTTTTGCCTCCTGTTCGCGGCCGGAGGCGAGCATGGCGCGAGCGGCGCTGGCCATCGCCACGCCGCCCCACTCAGCGTCCGGGAAGAGGGGGGCCCAGAACTGAATGGCCTGCTGCGCCTGGCCGAGGTTCCACGAACACTCTCCGGCCTGGTAACGAAACTCGGGCCAATCCTTGTGAGAGAGCATCGTCTGGACAGCCAGGCCCCTTGCCTCCACGTTGCGGCCCATGCCCGCGAGCGCCTTGACCTTGGCGTACAGCAAATCGCGTGACTGCGGATCCGCTTTCAGCTCGGCTTCGAGCAGCGGCACGGCCTCGGCGTAACTGCCCTTCTCCACGAGCGCCGCGCCAGGGCTCGTCTTTGGCGCTTCCTGACTGGCGGCGGCCCCCGTTGGCGGCGGAGTTTGCGCCGCCAGTGGAAGAAGCGCCGCAAAAAATAGTAAGAGCCCCAAGAGCGTTATCTTCATAGCCACGAGCCCTAATGGTCGTATCCTTTTAAAGCGCACAGGCCGCCCTGGTAGTCGAAATAAATATTGAAAAGGTCCAAGATATCCCTGCCAATGATCACGCTGCAAGACAGGCCGTTCCCCGAGTCAAGCTG
>JBBIMN010000068.1:1901-9356 GCA_037444385.1 Acidobacteriota bacterium
GCACCTGAGCAAACACGGCCACAGACCAAAGCGCCGTTGAGAACACGAGTGTAATAGCGCCTTTTCCGTTCATTTTCCATCTCCTCAGAAAACGTTTCCCCACTTCACCCTCGCGAAGCAGGTCTCATTGTAGCAAATGCGGCCCAAAATGAAAGGCTCTTGCGTGCTATCATTATTACCTGTGGCCGCAAGGGCCGCGACCGGGAGGCTTCGGGGTGAAAACGCGCGTGGGGATCATTTTCGGTGGAAAGAGCGGGGAACACGAGGTATCCATACAATCGGCGAAGAGCATCTACGAGGCGCTCGACCGGCAAAAGTACGATGCCGTGCTTATTGGCGTTGATAAACAGGGCGTGTGGCATCTCGGGACGGACGTCTCGTTCATTCTGAACGATTCCAATCCGAAACTGATAGCCCTCAACGCCTCTGCGCCAGCCGTCGTTCCGGTGGAATCGCCAGGCGAATCTCTAGCCTTGAGGGATGCCGGTTCAGGGCTTGTCCGGCAGAACGTGGACGTGTTTTTTCCGATCATGCACGGGACCTTCGGCGAGGACGGCTCATTGCAGGGCCTGCTGAGGCTTCTGAATGCGCCGTTCGCCGGCGCCTCGGTTCTGGGCTCGGCTGTCGGAATGGACAAGGAGGTAATGAAGCGGCTGCTTCGGGACGCCGGCTTGCCAACGCCGCGCTTTATGGCCGTGCGCTCAACGGAGGGAGACCTGAGCAACCTCGCCGCGGAGTTTGGCATGCCGCTCTTTGTCAAGCCCTGCAATCTTGGCTCTTCCGTCGGCATCAGCAAGGTAAAGCGCGTTGAAGACCTTGGGGCGGCCGTCGAGCGCGCCCTGCGATTCGACCGGAAGGCTATCATCGAGGAGGCTATCGCGGGCCGCGAAATCGAGGTGGCCGTGCTCGGCAACGATGAGCCGAAAGCCTCCGTCTGCGGCGAGATCATACCGCGGCACGAATTTTACAGTTACGAGGCCAAGTACATTGACGGGAACGGCGCGCTTCTCAAGATTCCGGCCGACCTTCCAGCCTGGATTTCCGACCAGATCAGGAATCTCGCGGTGAAGGTTTTCAAGACGCTCGAATGCGAGGGAATGGGCCGCGTGGACTTCTTCCTCAAACCGGACGGCACCGCGTTGGTCAATGAGATCAACACACTGCCAGGCTTCACCAAAATTTCGATGTACCCCAAGCTTTGGGAGGCCAGCGGCCTCTCCTATCCCGCATTGCTGGACCGCCTGATCCAACTTGCCTTGGACCGCCATGAAAAGGAGAGCAAACTCCAGCGCCGAGCGGAGTTCTGACGAACCGCTTGCGAGGGAGGCTTCAGAGCCTGTCCCAGAACTAGGACATGGCCGCGACGGAGGCCAGCCGCGATGAATGGCGCGAAAACAAGCGACGGGCGATCTGACAAAGCCAGGCGCGCGGCCGCGCCCTATTTTAGGATAGGCTCTTAATGTTTGCGTGGTCCAAGAAACGCCGCCGTGCAAAGATTCTCGCGAAGCCTTTCCCTGATGAGTGGCGGCGCGTGCTCGCGAAGAATGTCGCGCTTTATCGGTTCCTTTCCGAGGAAGAAAGCGCGAAGCTGCACGGTCATCTCCGCCTCTTTATGACTGAGCACGAGTGGGAAGGCTGCGGCGGCCAGACAATCACTGACGAGATCAAAGTCACGATCTCCGCCCAAGCATGTTTGCTGACGCTCGGTCGTGACGCAGACGAGTACAGGATGGTGCGCGCGATTTTGGTTTATCCGGCCGCCTACTTTGCGCCGGTTGAAGAGGCCGATGAGGCGGGAATCATGGCCGTGGACGACGAGGGCCGGGAGGGGGAAGCGTGGCCGCAGGGCATGGTGGTCCTTTCGTGGCGGGACGCACGCCACGACGCGAGACGGCGCGACGGGAGAAACCTCGTCCTCCATGAGTTCGCCCACCAGTTGGACATGGGAGACGGTGTGGTGAACGGGACGCCGGCCCTTTATGACGCGGACTTGTTCGGACGGTGGAAGTTGGTCATGACCAGAGAGTTCGAGGCGCTGAAAGAGCGCGCCAGCAAAAATCAAAAGGGCGTTCTCGACGCTTACGGCGCGGAGGATGAGGGGGAATTCTTCGCCGTGGCGACGGAGGCGTTCTTCGAGCGTCCCGTTGACCTGCGGCATCAGCATCCCGAACTGTACGGCCTGTTCAAGGACTATTACCGGCAAGACCCCGCCGCGCGAGCAGGGATATGGACGGGGCCTAAGTGATATGATTGCCGCCGCCGGAGGTGAGTGAATGGTTAGAGCCTATCTCAAAAATAAGATGAGGCCGCGACGGAGGCCAGCCGCGATGCGCGGCGCGAAAACGGGCGGCGGGCGATGTGGTGCATCGTACGGGCGAGCCGGCAAAGCCGGGCGCGCGAACGGTCCGAAGGACCAACCAGGCGCCCGCCAAGGCTTTGCCTGCGGGCGCGGGAAAGACGGTCCGAAGGACCAACCAGGCGCCCGCCAAGGCTTTGCCTGCGGGCGCGAGAAAAATGCCCCCGTCCCTCCGGGCGCGGGCGGCGGGCTTCGCATCACCGCGTTGGCCTCCCTGGAAGGGCCGTCGGCCTTACGCCGGCCGGCCGCCTTGTCCCGTCCGCCCGGCGCCGCGCGCGCGGCCCACCCTGTTTCCGAGACAGGCTCTAGCCGCAGGGAGGCGCTTAAAGCATGGATGAACGAATCGGTGATCGTGGCCGATGGAGCCATGGGCACACTGCTTCTAACTCGTGGCGTGCATCCGGGACGTTGCATCGAGGAATTGAACCTGAGCCAGGCGGACCTTATCTTCGCGGCGCACCGGGAGTACGTTCACGCCGGGGCGCAGATTCTCACGACCAACACGTTCAAGGGCAACAAGTTCGCGCTGGCCGCCCACGAGATGGAGGGGCGGCTCAAGGACATCAACGCCCGGGCCGTAGAGATCGCCAGGCGCGCCGCACATGGTTCGCCCGTATGGGTCGGCGCTTCGATCGGGCCTTTGAAGGTCATGCTAAAGCCGTACGGCGAGGTGGGCGAAGAGGAGGCCCGCGAGGCGTGCCGCGAGCAGGTGGCCGCTTTAGCGGAAGCCGGTCCTGATCTCTTCATCCTTGAAACCCAGCAGTCGGTCCTTGAGTGCATGTTCTTCATTGACGCCTGCCGCGAGGTGGCGCCGGAAATCCCCGTGCTTGCCTCGCTCACATTCAACCACGACGGGCGGACGTTTTTCGGCGACTCGCCGGTGGCCGGGCTGCGCCGTCTAGCGGCATCAGGCGCCGACGTCGTCGGGATTAATTGTTCCGTTGGTCCCGCGGACACGCTGCCCTTTGTCGAAGAAGCAGCTCATGGTGTTGGCGTCCCGCTCTCCGTCATGCCGAACGGAGGTCACCCCGCGGAAATCGAGGGGCGGCTCGTCTACCTCTCCAATCCTGATTACGTCGCGGCCTACGCCAAGCGATACGCCGATTTGGGCGCCAACATCGTCGGAGGCTGCTGCGGCACGACGCCAGACACGATTCGCGCGATCGCCGCCCTGATGAAGGGGCGCCGCCCAGTAAGACGCACGCTTGGCGATTCGGGAACGCTGGTCATCGAGGAGCCACAGCCGTTCTTAGCCGCCCAGCCTCAGCCGCAGGAAGGCTTCTTCGCGCGGCTTGGAAAGAGCTTTGCCGTGACGTGCGAGATTGATCCTCCGAAAGAACCTGACGCCAGGCGGGCGATCGAAACCGCCCGCCTCTTGAAGCAGGCCGGCGCGATGGCCGTGGACATCGCCGACAATCCAAGGGCGCGCGTTAGGGTTTCTTCCACGGCGCTGGCCCACCTGGTGCAACAGGAGACGGGCCTCACCACAATTCTTCACATGACCTGCCGCGACAGGAACCTCTTGGGCCTCCAGTCGGAATTGTTGGGAGCCGCGCTTCTTGGCGTCGAGGGCGTGCTCGCGCTCGCGGGCGACCCAGCCGCGTCGGGCGACGTCCCTTCGGCGACATCAGTCAACGATGTAAACGTAGCCGGCCTTGTCAGAATCATCGCGTCGCTGAACCGAGGTTACGACTTCTCGGATCACGCCCTCGGCAAGGGCACCAACTTCCGAATCGGCGTTGGCATCAATTTGGGGGCCGCCGATCTTGCCAAGGAAATAACCAAGCTTTCGGAAAGGCTTGACGCGGGCGCGAGTTTTACAATGAGCCAGCCTGTCTTTTCCCTGGAGATAGTGGAGCGATTCCTCGAAGCGAGCCGCCATCTTCCCGTCTTCGTCCTGCCCGGCATTCTGCCCCTGGCCAGCGCTAAGCAGGCTCTATACCTGCACAACGAAGTTCCCGGCATCACGCTTCCGCAAAAGGTCATTGACGAAATCACCCGCTTTGAGTCAAGAGAAGATCAGAGAGCTTACGGAACAGAGATCGCCCGCGGATTGCTCGCGGGCCTCAAAAAGTTAGCGCCCGGAGCCTACCTCACCGCGGGCGGCGCCAGCGGCAACGCGCTGGCAGACGTTCTGATGGCGATAAGGTGACGCCACGCCGCCGTTAGCGCGCCGAGCCGGGATGCGGTTGCGACCGCTCTATTTCGCGCTGGAAGTCACCATTATGGGCTGGCGAAAAATGGCGCACAATGCGTTAAGGCCAGACAGGCGCGAGGCCTCAGCCCCGCCTTTGAACCGGCCCCGGTGAAATTTCGCGTTCAAAACCCATTCCTGCCCGCTCGACACGGCAACCTCCAGCCACCTTTCGGAAATTGAATTCCGCAGACCTGGATACGCGTCCACGGACATGCCTGGAGGAAGCTTGATAAGAAACACGGCCCTCATGCAGCGCTCCGCGCTCTCATAGCTTCCATCCGGGGCAAACCCTTTGGCGGCCTTTCGGCCGCTGTCGCTCCTTTCGTCCTTCCTGCTGTATCCGTCCCTCGGCAGGCCGAGGGCACGTCCAAGCAGCGGCATTACCGGGACCAGCAGGCGAGTGTCCTTCGTGACGATCTGAAATGGATGTTCCATGTGGCCGGTGACAACCATCGCGGCCGGCCGCGAAGCCAATCCATCGCCAGGCAGGAACCGCGCATCATCAACGGTCAGCCCCGACACCGCCCATCCATAGTATTTCAACGACTCCTCGGCGAGCTGCCTTGACGAGCTGTTGAGCTCTCCATTGCCAGCTATCTGGGTGAGCAAGCCACCCTCGCCGCTGATCGTGAGAGTGAAGGCCGCCCTCTCTTCCTCGCTAATATCCACTTCCATCTTAGCCGAAAATAGCGACGCTTCCGGACCGAACTCGATCTTGAACAATCCACCGTCTTCTTCGCCTAGCCAGAGACCCCAAGTTCCTGCCAGAGCGCCGTCAGTCAGCCCAAACGTGGCGATGGAATCGGTAGGATCGAAGAGAATCCAGCCCTTTCCCGGCCCGGAGCCGAGAGACGCGGGCATGGCCGCTTGATCGCCCAAGTCCACGGCGATGACCACGTGGTCGAAAGGCAGCGGCGTGGGAATAGGTATGTCGTTCAGGTATGGCTCTCCAGCGCGGCAGAGAACCGGCACCGATTTAATTCCCTGGGCGCCGAGAAGCGCGTGCATCAGTGCCACTTTCCCCTTGCAATCCGCGGAGAGGGTCCTGAGCGTCTCGTCCGGGCTTTCCGGAACGAAGGCGCCGGTGCCCCAGGCAATATTGCGGTAGGCCAGCCCTTGAACGAAGGCGGCTATCTTGCAGGCTTTCTCAAGGTTGGACTGAATGCCTTTCGTCAGAACGGCCGACTTCTTCGATGCTTCCACCGACATCTTGGCCGAACAGGCGTCAGCAAACAGCTTCGCCGCTCCGGCCGCCGTCTGCCGCCATTCCCGTTCAACGGCGGAGTTCGCCGTCACGACAAGGTATGCAAGGTACTCCATCGTGTCCGGCGCCCACGGATCGCCGGAGAGCCGCACGGTACTATAAGATGGCAGATTGGCCAGCTCCACTTCTCCGTGTTTTATCTCCGGGGGATCTTTTCTCGGATCCACCAGCGCGATGCTCAGTGGAAGCGATCCCTCGCCATGCAAGCGCCACTTGGCGCACGGGCAGGCTCCAAACGGGAAAACGATATCTTGGCCGGGCCATGCCTCGCTATCGCTGACCGTCCACGTAACCGCGACCTTGGACTGTGGTTCTATGTAAGTCGTGCTTACAAAAACCTCCCGCTGGCTGATCACAAGTCCGCTCCGGCTGTTCGGCAAATCTAGAGAGGACTTCTTCATGTTCAGCTGTTTGTATCCGAAAACACCGGGCACCCAAACCTCCGGGGCAGTCAGCCGCTGGGTCTCCTGGTCGTAGGGAACCGCGATCGTGAGGCGCTGGGAGGCATTTCCCTCCAAAACGTAGACCTCCCTGTATTGCCTCACCAAGCCTCCGATGGGCAATGATTGCACCTCTTCGTCATGATACATCAGCACCCATGACTCATCCTGCCTGATGTAGTCTCCATGGGGCGCTTCGGCCTTGATGTAGGGCCGCGCCCAATCGGGACTTGCGGCCAAAGCCGCGAATGAAGCCAACATCAGCCAAGCAAGGCACGCGGCGCGCATCATGGCTGCCTCTCCCGTGCTGGCGCGCCCGTACCGGCAAATAGTAACTTGGTCTCGCAGGCGCTCTTCAACTCTTCAAAGAAGCTCTTGACTGCTTGATAGTCCGACGCTGGAATCATGTCAGGGACTTCTATCTCCACTCTCGTCGTCAAAACGCTCTTGCCGCCGCCGGCCGCCTTTACGGTGGATTCACGCTTGAAATGCAGCCCTTCCGGTCCGGTTCGCTCGGCAACGGGCGGCAAAGCCTCCAGTTGCATGCCGGCAGGAATCTCCCAGCTCAAGGAAAGCGCGGCTGATCCGCCTGGCAGCCACAGCGGTCTAGTACGCTCCGTCTCGCGAAAGAAATTGGCGGCGAGGTACGGCCTTAGAAGGCACGGCGCTATCACCTTGCCTCCCACTTCCTGGATGTCCAAGTGAGCCGGTACCTTGATTGAAAAGCTTAACGGGCCATCAGTCCCCGTCCGATGGCCCCCCTCGGGCAGCGCGCCTTTCCATTCCAGCCCGCTCCACGAATCAACGAGGTCCGCCTGTACCTTTTTCATCTTCGTGGCAATCTCGTCGTCCGTCGTGGAGTATCTTTTCCAGCCGAGATCCCACCTGTACAAGTATGCCGCCGACCCTTCCAGAGTGAATTCCAGGCGCACCTCGCTCGTGTCGGCACGGGGATCCAAGGACGCCGTCGCGGCCATTGCCGTCTTGTCTATATGGCTGACCTTGGCCGGTACCCTGAACATGGGCCACATATCGGCCTCGTTGAGCGGTTGCCTGAACGCCAGCGCTCCAAGATAGTCGGAGGGGAACGTGTCGAAATTGGCGAAGACGTCCCCGGGCATTACATACAACGGTTCTTCGCCATTCGAGCTAACCTCCACCAAGTAAATGGCGTCAAATGTCCGGAATGATTCGAGAA
>JBBIMN010000069.1:0-9345 GCA_037444385.1 Acidobacteriota bacterium
GGCCCGGAGGTGTTCGGGCGAGAAAGCCCCCAAGGGCGGGGTGAGGCTCCACCGGGCTTTGCCCGTGGAGCGGGGAGGGAATGGCCCTCCCCGTTCAAGAGATAATTCCTTTCCGCGGAGAAGCGCCAGGATTTTCGGAGGCGTGGCCATTTTCAATCGCGGCATTTGGGACAAAAAGTATAGCAGAAAGAGCGGCGAGAAAGTCAGATGGTCAGATGGCCAGAAGGCCAATGGTTCTATACAGAGCGTCATAAATATACGACGTCACAAAGATGTGTGACGCTCTTGCTTGGGTGGCCAAAGAAGCGACGCCGCGATGGAAACGCCAAGAGCCGCCGCGACGACCAGCAACGCGACCCACGTAGGGACGGGGAAAACGTCCGCCACGAGCATCTTCACGCCGACGAAGGCCAGCACGAAGGATAGGCCGTAGCTCAAGTGGTGAAAAAGAGGCATCAATCCTGAAAGCGCGAAGTACATCGAGCGCAGGCCGAGAATCGCGAATATGTTGGAGGTGTAGACGATGAAAGGGTCTCTCGTTATCGCCAGAACCGCTGGAATGGAATCTACGGCGAAGACGACATCGCTGCTTTCAATCACAAGTAGCACGACGAAAAGCGGCGTGGCCCAAAGAAGGTGATGCCGCCTTACGAAAAAGCGGCCCTTTTCGTAACTCGGAGTCATGCGGGCAAATCTGCGGAACAGCCTTAGCACGACGTTGCGCCCGGGGTTGACGTCCTCATCCTTCCCGAAGGCCATTTTAATCCCGGTGAATACGAGAAAGGCTCCGAAGATGTAGCTTATCCAGTGGAAGGAGTGAAGAAGCGCCACGCCGGCGATGATGAAGAGGCCACGGAGCACGAGCGCGCCGATGATTCCCCAGAAGAGAGCTTTGTGCTGGTAGGCCTTCGGGACGCCGAAGTAGCCGAAAATCACGAGAAAAACGAAAAGATTGTCTACGGAGAGAGACAGCTCGACCAGGTATCCGGCTGAAAACTCGATGGCGGGCACGGAGCCATGCCAGAGGTAGATGCCAGCCGCGAAGGCCGCGGCGGCACTGATCCAGATGGCGCTGCGCACAAGCGCCTGGCCAAGCGTCAGGACGACTGTACGGCGGTCCAGCATGCCCAAATCGAGAGCCATGAGAATGAGAACCACCAGTCCAAAGAGAGCCCAGGCAAGCGTCTGGCCTTCCATCGTGCCTCCAGCGCAGAGAAATATGATATAGCGCGGGCGTTACTTCTTGCAAAGGCATGAATCCCGAAAATGATTCGGGGGCGGCCTGCTGGCCGCCCCCGCGATGAAGCCGGAAGAATACCGGCGCATTGAACAGGAGCTTAATAATCCATCCCGCCGCCGCCGCCCATAGGAGGCATGGCAGGTTTCTCTTCGGGCAGTTCGTAGATCATCGCCTCGGTGGTCAGAAGCGTCGCCGCGGCGGAAGCGGCATTCTGAAGCGCCGTCCTCGAAACCTTCGCGGGATCCAGAATGCCAGCCTTGAAGAGGTCCTCGTACTTCTCGGTCTTGGCGTTGAATCCGTGGGCGCCCTTTTCGGTCTTGACGCGCTCGACGACGACGGAGCCTTCGACGCCGGCGTTGTTGGTGATCTGGCGGCAGGGCTCTTCGAGGGCCTTTTTCACGATCTTGACGCCGGCGAGGAAATCGTCGGAGCCTTCGAGCTTCTCAAGCGCCGGAATGGCGCGGATGTAGGCCACGCCGCCACCCGGGATTACGCCCTCTTCCACGGCCGCTTTGGTCGCGTGGACCGCGTCCTCGACGCGAGCCTTCTTCTCTTTAAGCTCGCTCTCGGTCGCCGCGCCGACCTTGATGACCGCTACGCCGCCAACCAGTTTGGCCAGGCGCTCCTGAAGCTTTTCACGGTCGTAATCGGAAGTAGTATCCTCGACCTCGCGCCGGATCTGTTTGACGCGGCCCTCGATCTCCTCAACCTTGCCACTGCCCTCGACGATCGTTGTGTTGTCCTTGTCAATGACGATCTTCTTCGCGCGGCCGAGGTCGGCGACGGTCAGATTTTCGAGCTTCAGGCCGAGGTCCTCGGTTATGCACTTTCCGCCGGTGAGAATGGCGATGTCCTCAAGCATCCTCTTGCGCCGGTCGCCGAATCCAGGGGCCTTGACGGCGCAGACGTGGAGCGTGCCTCTGAGCTTGTTGACGACGAGGGTGGCAAGCGCTTCGCCCTCGACGTCCTCGGAGATAATCAGTAGCGGAGAACCGCTCTTGGCGACCTGTTCCAAAAGGGGAAGCAGGTCTTTCATGGAGGAGATTTTCTTCTCGTGCGCCAGGATCAGGCAGTTTTCGAGGACGACCTCCATTCTCTCGGCGTCCGTTACGAAGTAAGGCGACAGGTAGCCGCGGTCGAACTGCATTCCCTCGACCACTTCGAGCGTTGTCTCCATGGTCTTGGCCTCTTCGACGGTGATCACGCCGTCTTTGCCGACCTTGTCCATGGCTTCGGCGATCAGAGCGCCGACGGTCTCGTCGTTGTTGGCGGAGACTGTGCCGACCTGCTCTACGGCCTTGCCCTCTACGGGCTTGGAGCTCTTCTTGATTTCGGCGACGACGGTCTCGACCGCCTTGTCAATGCCTTTCTTTAGCTCCATAACATTGACGCCGGAGCCGACGGCCTTCAGGCCTTCCTGGAACATGGCCTGTGCTAGGACCGTAGCCGTGGTGGTTCCGTCACCTGCTACGTCAGAGGTTTTGGAGGCGACCTCCTTCACCATTTGCGCGCCGATATTTTCCTGCCTGTCCTTGAGTTCGATCTCCTTGGCAACGGTGACGCCGTCCTTGGTCACCAGCGGAGCGCCAAACTTTTTTTCGATGATGACGTTGCGGCCCTTGGGGCCCAAAGTCGCCTTGACGGCGTTGGCGAGCTTATTGACGCCAGACAGAAGTGCCTGGCGCGATGCGGCGGAGTAGACGATTTCTTTAGCCATGATTTGTTCTCCTCTTACTCAACGATGCCGAGGATTTCATCCTCGCGCACCACCACGTGTTCCACGTCGTCAATCTTCACTTCGGTGCCGGCGTACTTTCCCACGAGCACCTTCTGGCCCGCCTTTACCGACATGGGAATCAGCTTGCCGTGGTCGTCATAGCGGCCAGGACCAACCGCCACAACTTCGCCCTCCAGCGGCTTTTCCTTGGCCGTATCGGGGATGATGATGCCGCCGCGGACGATCTCCTTGGCTTCGAGCCTTTTTACCAGAACTCGGTCATTGAGGGGCTTTACTTTCATGCTTTTCATGCTTCTGCCTCCATTTGAACGAAGTGTTTGTTGACCCAGGACTCCTCTAAACATCCGCCAAAAGTGACGCATCAGGCGACTGCCTGCCGCGCCTCGGAGGCTTATCTTAGCACTCTTGGCCTCCGAGTGCCAATTATAAAACATGATTCTCATCTTGTCAAGTATTCTTAGCGTTGAGGTGGAGAATGGCAAGTAACGCGTTCAGGGTCAAGTGTTAAGGATGAAGGGTGAAGCGTAAATGGTAAAGCGCGAAGAGGGAATCACCATCCTGGACCCATCCTGGACAATGGATCTTTAACCTTGGACTTTCGACGTTGGACTTGCCTTCATCCGTCATCTCTCATCTATCATCCTCACTTGTGCGCGAAAGGTGCCAAGTGCTCAGTTTCGGAAATACGGTGACGCACCGAGGGCGCCGGCACGCCCGCCGGGCAAGGCGCGAGGACGCCGGCGTACTTGCCGTGCGCCAAGCCCGGGCAACGCCGCCCCGCGGGATGCGGCGGCGGCCGAATGCCAGCGTATTTCCGGAACGGAGTGCTAAGGAGCCTCACCTTATCAACGCGGAGCCAAGGCGTGCATCTTGGGCGGAGTTGCGCTAGACTCTCTTGGAGGATGTTTCTGGAGGGAGCCATGCCGAGAAAACAGTCCGCAGCCGTGATGTTGGCCTTGGCCCTGTTCGCTCTCAGCGCCGCGGGCCAACAAAAGCCCGTTGCCCAACCGTCCGCCCCGGTGGCTCAAAGCGGGTCCGCGCCAGTTGACGGCGGCGTTTTTCGCCGCGCCCTGCCCGCGGAGCCGGCGACGCTTAATCCGGTGATCGCGGCTGACATGCCGAGCTATTTTGTATACCACCTCATTTTTGACCCTTTGTTGGACATGGATGCGGATAAGAAGTTGGTAGGTGTCCTGGCGCAGTCCTGGACCATAAGCAAGGATTCAAAAACCGTAACGCTCCATCTGCGCAAGAACGTTTTTTGGCACGATGGGAAGCCGTTCACGGCGGATGATGTCCTCTTCACCTTTCAGACGATCAAGGACGAGGCGATCGAGTCTCAGGGCAAACGCGCCATGTTCGAGCGGATCGCCTCCTTCAAGAAGCTCGATCCTTATACCGTCGTCATTACATGGAAAGAAGCATATGCTCCGGGCCTTTGCGATCTTGTTCTTTACATCATCCCGCAGCACGTCTATGGTTATCCGGCGGGAAAGGGAGAGGCGTTCAACCGCGACCCTAAAAACGCCGAGCCTGTGGGCACCGGCCCCTACCGCTTCGTGGAGTGGAAGCGCGGCCAATCTCTCACCTTGCAGGCGAACGATCATTATTTCAGAGGACGGCCCCACCTCGACCGGCTTGTCTTCAAGATAATTCCCCAGGCCGAGACGGAGTTCGCCGCCTTCCAGACAGGCGAGTTGGATCTCACGCGTCTTACGCCCGAACGGTTCGACAAGATGAAAAACGATCCTGACTTTCAAAAAAAGGCGCGGATTTTTGAATGCCCGGCACGCCAGTACTTTTATATCGCCTGGAATCAAGACGGCAGCAACCCCTTCTTTAAGGACGTAAAGGTCCGCCAAGCGCTTGGACTCGCGATGAACCGCCAGGGCATCGTGGAAAAGGCGCTCAAGGGCCACGCTCTTCTGTGCAGCGGTCCCTTCCTGCCCGGCAGCTGGGAGGCCGACCCGTCCGTAAAGCCGCTGCCGTACAACCCAGCGCAGGCGGAGAGACTGCTTGACGAGGCCGGTTGGAAAGATGTGAACGGGGACGGATTAAGAGAAAAGGGCGGCGTGCCGCTGGAATTCGAGTGCCTCTGCCCCCAGGAGTCGCTGGAGATGCAGCGTTTTCTTGAGTTTTTCCAGCAAGACCTCCAGAAAGTCGGCGTCTCGATGAAAATCAGGCCGCTGGAATGGAGCGTCTTCATGGGACGAACGAGGCGCCACCAGTACCAGGCGTTCCTTCTCGGCTACTCGGTTCCGGACGACCCGAGCCCATACAGCCAGTTCCATTCAAGCCAGGCGGCGATCCTCCAGACGACGGGCGAAGCGGTGGGCGAAAACGATTTTTCCTACGCCAACCCGGCCGTTGACGCTCTTCTGGAAGAGCAACAGCGCACGCTCGACCCCAAGGCGCGCCAAAAACTCTTATGGCAGATTAACCAGGCGCTCGCGAAGGACCAGCCGGCTTGTTTCCTTTTTGTGCCAACGAGCCTGGCGGCCGTCTCATCAAAGTACCAGGGCGTCAAAGTGAGCCCCGCGGGGTACGGCCTCTTCTCCTGGTATCCCGCCGTCTTGGACTGGTGGATTCCAAAGGACCAGCAATGACCCCAATCCCGCGATTCAAGCGAGACGGTGGCCGCGAATGGATGAGAACAGGCTGTTAGCAAAAGATGCTTTTTTAGACGGACCGCAGTCCGCAGGCCGCGCGTGGATTTGCGCTACCGTCAGCCGGCCGTCTGCCGTCATCCTTTGGCCACCTTCAATTTACAGCCTATCGAAAATGGCCCTACCAACGCAGATGATATGCCGTGAGGCGACGAGGCCATAGTATGCTTCAATATACCCTCCGCCGCCTCGCGATTGCCGTGCCGACGCTTCTCTTGATCACGATGGTGGTTTTCGCCGTAGTCAAGCTCGCGCCAGGCAACCCGTTTTCAGTCTCGGAGGCGTCGAGCGAGCGCGCGGTTGCGCGCATGGATAGGGCCGATTACCAAGCCTTGCTCGTTCGCTACGGCCTGGACAAACCGTGGTACGTTCAGTATTGGCGTTGGCTTCATGGCGCCGCCACGGGCTCTTTCGGCGATTCGTTCTCGGAGCGGCGGCCCGTTACGGAAGTCTTCTTCGGCAAGGCGGCAAGTGCGCCGCCCGGCGAAGGTCCATCCGTGTTGCCGCCATCCGCTTTAGTGAGGCGAGTTCTTGACTCGAAGGTCGGCGCCACGCTTTTTCTCAATTGCCTCTCCCTCCTGCTCATCGTCTGTTGCGCGGTTCCGTTGGGCCTCTACGCCGCCGTGCGCAAGGGCGGCCTGCTGGACAGGGTTTCGGGGACCGTGCTCTACGGGCTTTACGCCCTTCCAAACTTCTGGGCGGCGGTCCTTCTCATATTGCTCTTCGGCGTTACGCTGAAGGCGTTGCCGTTTTACGGCATGCACGCCGACGGAGCCGGCTCGATGGGAGTCGCGGCCTACTTGCTGGATGCGCTCGCACACGCCGCGTTGCCGGCCATCTGCCTTGCCTACGGTTCTCTGGCCTTCATGGCGCGCTTCTCGCGCGGCGTGCTTCTGGACGTTCTCCACCAGGACTACATCAGGACGGCAAGGGCCAAAGGCCTGCCGGAGAGGATTGTCATTCTTCGCCACGGGCTGAGAAACGCACTGATACCATTCATCACCCTGTTAGGCCTCCTTCTGCCGGAACTGGTCGCGGGCAGCGTGATCATCGAAACGATCTTCGCCTGGCCTGGCTTGGGACAGATGTACGTGAAGGCGATCTACACGAGGGATTACCCGCTCATTCTCGCGGAATCGCTTTTGGGGGCGGTCATGGTTCTTGCCGGAACGCTGCTGGCTGATCTGGGCTACGCTTTCGCCGACCCGAGGATTAGAAGATCATGACCCCCGCCAAGAAAAAAAGCACGGCGACAGCACAAGGCCCGAAGGGGTTCTGGCGCGAAGCGTTGGGGCGCTTCACAAAAGGCCGGTGGGCGCGCTTCGGCCTTCTGGTGATTGCCGCGACAGCTCTTTGCGCGTGGCTGGCGCCGGTTCTCGCTAACAACGCCCCGCTCTTGGCTCGGTACGAGGGGCGCTATCACTTCACCGCGTTCAGACAGATATTCCCCTTCAACCACGTGCTTGCCCTGGATGAGATCGAGCTGAAGTTGAGGCAGAACCCCGACTGGCTTCTTGAGCAGGGAACGCAGCCCGATCCCGGCATGGCCTTCTTCATGCTGCCCCCCGTTCCCTATTCTCCGCTTCAGACCAGGCTTGACGACACGGGCGCGCCGCCCTCTTTCAAAACCCGCCACTACTGCGGCTGCGACGACAAGGGGCGCGATGTCCTGGCGCGGCTGGTTCACGGCGCCAGAACCTCTCTTCTGGTCGGATGCGTCGCCGTCGGGATTGCCGCGCTTATAGGGGTCGGGTTGGGCGCGACCGCCGGTTTCTTCGGAGGATGGTTCGACGCCATTTTCGTCTCGCGCCTGATCGAGGTCTTTCTCTGCTTCCCGACATTCTTTCTGATAGTGACGGTGGTGGCTCTGATGGACCCGAAGTACCTGAACATCTGGTCCATAATGATTGTGATAGGACTCACCTCGTGGACGGCTATCGCGCGCTACACGCGCGCAGAGGTAATGCGGGCCAAGGAGGCGCCATTCGTAGCGGCGGCGCGCGTGATGGGCTGCGGCCCGCTCAGGCTTATCTTCCGCCACACGCTGCCATCGGCTCTGACGCCGGTTTTGGTGAGCGTCTCCTTCGGCCTTGCGGGGGCGATCCTCGCTGAAGCCGGGCTCTCGTTTCTTGGAATCGGCGTCCAGCCTCCCGAACCCTCGTGGGGAAATGTTTTGCGATCCGTTCAGTCGGACTGGAGCCAATGGTGGCTGGGAGTTTTCCCGGGCGCGGCCATTTTTGTGGCCGTTCTGTCCTATAATCTCGTGGGCGAAGCGCTGCGCGACGCCCTTGATTTTAGGGAAGGTTGAACCGTGAGGCTGAAGGCTGTAGACCATAAGGCTATTAGGCTACAGGATCTCTGGAGCGAGGATGGGCAAAGTGACTGGTGGAGGCAAAGAAACGCGTTCGGCGCTGGGGCTGAATCTTAAATATCGAACATTTAGCATTTAACATTTTTCTGCCGCCTTCAACATTTATACCTCATATTTTCTCTGATCGGGGTAAGCATGGCAGGTGAAAAATCGGCGAAGGAGCGGCTCCCGCAGAACTGGATGCTCTTTGGTACTCACGTCCGTTTTCTGGAAGCCGCAAGAGACGCGTGGATAGCCTTGTGGGGCGGCGAAGACGGCGCGGAAATCGTTCACGCGCCGGAGGTCCCGGCGGGGGCGCTGCTCTCGGCGCTGAACACGTTCCCGATGTTCAGGGCACGCCAAGTGGTTCGCCTTGTCCACGCCGAGGAGGCGAGCCCCGAAACGCTGGCTGCGCTTTCAGGCTACCTTGCCAACCCTTCCGGTTCAACGGCGCTTTTGATCGAGTGCGCGATGGACCTGTCGAAAAGACCACCGTCGTGTTGGGCCAAGATCATGGAGCGCGTGAAATCCAAGGATTGCACGGTGCGCAGCGCGGCATCTTTTATTAAACAGAGAGCCACGGTGGAGGGTTTTGAAGTCGAGCCGCAAGCTGTGGCGGCGCTTGAAGAGTGGGCCAACCGCGACTTCAGCCTTCTCCCCGGCGCCCTTGACCTGCTCTTTCTTTACAGGGCCAGGGAGAAGCACGTCCGGGAAGAGGACGTTGAAAGTATGCTGGGCGCCGGCGGCACGCCGAAGCTCTGGGCACTTCAAGACTTTCTTCTAAAAAGGGAGCGCTCCTTATTCCTTAAGACGCTTGCCGAGATAGAGCTTGACCCGGAGCAGGCGCCTCTGGCTTTCGTGGGAATGATTTCAAAACAGATGCGCTTTCTATTGCACCTTCGCGGTCTGATGGCTGCGGGGGCCAGGAGATCCGAGATCAATCCGCAACAGTTGGACAAGTATCTCAAGCCTTTCCAGCTCAACCAGTTGTTTAGCGCGCTGTCTTTCTGGCCCGAAGCCGATATCCGCGCCGCATTCGACAGGCTTTACAACCTGGACCTTGCCCTCAAGGGAGATCCCGGTGAGCCGTGGGCGCTAGTCGAGCGGCATCTCATGCCGTGCTTCAATGATAGACAATGAGAGGCGGAACCGAGGAGGCGCGGCGGGTTTGTAAGCTGGAGTTCCTCACGGGAAATAACGCGCCGCCAATTCAAGGAAGTGGCCAGCCCCCAAAACCTGGTTCAGACAGAATGAAGCGTTCCGGCCAGCCAGGCTGGCCGCGCATCGGCCTTAGCGCTCCGTTCCGGAAATACGCTGGCATTCGGCCGCCGCTGCATCCCGCGGGGCGGCG
>JBBIMN010000070.1:0-9288 GCA_037444385.1 Acidobacteriota bacterium
TCAAGTGGTTGACGCCTGTCAATCTGCTGGGCGGCGTCTCTCAGCGGCCACTCGGCCGCACTCCCTGCGCCAGTGTAAACAGTAGAGCCGCCATACAAAGATGTCAAGGGTGGAGCCCGGCATGGAGATGGTGCGATTCTAGAAACTTGGAATTCTAATCGCGGCCGCCTATCTACTTCCCGGTTTTCGGAACCGCGAGGGGCGGTGAGCCCGGAGGCGCTGGAGCGGTGTTGGCGGGTGGTTTGTCGTACGCCGTGCTCCAGACCATCAAGCCACCCAGGTGGCCGGTGTAGCCGGCCAGCGCGGCGGTTGCGAGCGCCAAAAGAAACAGGAGCGCGCGGACCTTTAGCTTCCGGTCCGGGCCGTCCAGGCCCTTCCTGTCGTTGTCGGCCTGGAGGACGTTGGCGGCGATGAAGGCCGCCGTGGCGGCTGATCCCGCGATCAGCACCCAGAGCGCCGCGTTCTCGTGGCGGTCCACCAACGCCTTGACCGCGGGCTTGTCCTTGAAGGCATCCGCGATGTCGTCCCCGGTGTAATAAGCGGCGAAGGCGCCCAAAATTCCGGCAACTAGAAGGAGCGCCGTCGCCTGCCGCCAGCACGGCTTGCCCAGCAAGAGCCAGAGAAAGGCGGTCAGAACGGCCAGGATCAGCAAGGCTACTGGAAAGTGGACGAAGACCGGATGCAAATAGGGAATACCGGGCATCGCGTTCCTCCTTACTTGTCAAATCCCCGCCGAAGGTGGAAGCACGAAGGTTGAAACTCGCGAGGAAGTTACTAATCCGAGAGGGCGGGGGCTTCCTCTTTCGCGAAGAAGCCCTTCGCTGGACCGCCAACATTACCGCCGCCGGAGTAGTAGGAGGAGCGCGCCTTGCTCATGGCTCCCGGCGCCCTTCATCCTTCGTACTTGTTCTTTACTTCTCCGCCTCTTCGGCTTCCTTCGCCTTCCTGGCCTCCTCGACGATCTTCTGCTGAATCATAGCCGGGGCCTCTTCGTAGGAGGCAAATTCCATTGAAAATGTGCCGCGGTCGGCCGTCATGGACTTGAGCGTCGAAGCGTAGGTGAGCACCTCGGCAAGCGGGATCTGGGCCTTGATCACCTGGCTGTGCCCCTTCTGGCTCATGCCCTGTATGCGGCCGCGGCGGCTGTTGAGGTCGCCCATGACGTCGCCCATGCACTCCTCCGGCACCATGACTTCAAGGTTCATCACCGGCTCAAGGATGGTCGGCCTGCATTTCTCCATGGCCTCCTTGAAGCCCATGTGGGCGGCGATCTTGAAGGCCATTTCGGAGGAGTCAACCGGGTGGAAGCCGCCGTCGAACAGCGTTACGCGCAAGTCAACGACCGGATAGCCGGCGAGCGCGCCGCGTTCCAACGATTCATGCATTCCCTTTTCGACGGCCGGTATGTAGTTGCGTGGCACGGCGCCGCCGAAAATATCGTCCTTGAATTCAAAGCCGGTGCCCCTCGGCAACGGCTCCATCTTGATCTGGATGTCGGCGAACTGGCCGTGGCCGCCCGTCTGCTTCTTGTGCCGGGCGTGAACCTCGGCGCGCCCCTTGATGGTCTCCTTGTAAGGGACTTTGGGCTGCTTCATGTTCATCTGGACGCCGTAGCGCCTCTGCACGCGCGCGACGACGATCTCGACGTGCTGGGTTCCCTGGCCCGAAACGAGCATCTCCTTCGTCTGAGGGTCTCGCCCGACTTTGAAGTTCGGGTCCTCCTCGACCATCCTCGTGAGCGCCTGGGCGATCTTCTCCTCGTCTCCGCGGCTCTTGGGCTCCACGGCGAAAGATATCGCGGGGATCGGGTACCTGACCGGCTCAAACGTGACGGCGCGTTCCTTGGCGCAAAGCGAGTCGCCGGTCTGCGTCTCCTTGAGCTTCATGACCGCGGCGATGTCGCCCGCGGCGACCTGTTCGCACTTCACGCGTTCCTTCCCTTTCATGTAGAAGAGGCCGGTCATGCGCTCTGGAGTGGTTGTGCGCTGGTTGACGAGGTTCGCGTCGGCTTGAAGCGTCCCTGAGATCACTTTGAACACCGTGATCCGTCCCTGGGCCGGGTCGGAGATCGTCTTGAAACCGAAAGCGGTGACGGCGCCGGACGCGTCAATGGCCACGTCAATCTCGGCGCCTTGCGCGTCCTTGGCTTTCCAGGCCGGACGGTCCGACGGCGAGGGGGCGAACTCCGCGAGGAAATTGAGGATGTCCGCGACGCCCGCGTTCTTGCCGGCGGCGCAGCAGAGGACCGGGAAAATCTTGTCCTGAGCGACGCCGATCCTAAGCGCCGCGGTTAGCTCCTCCGGCGTCAGGTCGCCGGCCTCGAAGTACTTCTCCATCAATTTTTCGTCCAGCTCGGCGACCGCCTCCACCAGAGCGGCGCGGGCCTTCGCCACGGCTTCCTTCTGCGCCGCCGGGATCTCCTCTTCTTTATAAGAGCCGGAGTCATCATTGGCGTAGACGTGGGCCTTGCCGTGCACGAGGTCAATAACGCCGGTGAAGTCCTTCTCCTGGCCCAGCGGAAGCATCGCGGGAACGGCCAGCCGTCCGAAGTTCTCGGTAATGCTTGCGAGCGCCCTGTCGAACGAGGCGTTTTCGCGGTCCATCTTGTTGACCACCAGGATGCGCGGAACGCCAAATTCCTCGGCGTAGTCCCATCCCTTGTTGGTCATCACTTCCACGCCGGAGACGGCCGAAACCAGCACCAGCGCCGTATCGGAAACCCTCACCGGGCCGCGGGCCTCCGCGATGAAATTGCCGTAGCCGGGCGCGTCCAGGATGTTCACCTTCAGCTTGTTCCACTCGCAGAACGCCACGCCCGTCGAGATGGAAAGCTTGCGCTCGATCTCGTCCTCCTCCGTGTCCGTGAAAGCGGTGCCATCGTCCACCTTGCCGAACCGGCTCACCGATTTGGAAGTGAAAAGCATTGCGGAGGTAAGCGTGGTCTTGCCCACGCCACCGTGACCCAGAAGCGCGACGTTGCGAATCTCCTTCGGACCGTAGACCTTCATAGCCCCTCCTTGGCGAAATTAGGGCGCCCTCTGGCCCCCGATTGCACAGGCAAATATTCTACCCCATTTCCCGCAAAGAGAGAAGGAGATCCCCAATCCCGCGATGGATATTAGGAGCGGCCGGGGAATGCTGGTGAATGAATCGTTCAAGCAAAATGGCCCGTCACCCGGCAAGGGATTGGGGGCCTTCGGCACCCCGGAATCCGGGGGAGGAGGACGTCCGAGGGCGGGGGTTCCTCCGCCGGGCTTTGCCTGCGGAGGGGGAGGGAACGGCCCTCCCTCTCAAATAAAGACAACTTTTCTTTTCGGCGGGGCACGGCCGCCATCGGAGGCAAGACATTTCTATCGCGGAATTTCGGAAGCATGAAAGGACTTGACACGCGCGAGTGGCGTCTCGCGATTCATCCTTCATAATTCATACTCCATACTTGCGCTGCCGTTACGGAGACCGAACAGTGGAGAGTGGAGCACAGGCCCAGACTGCAACACTGAACTTCAAAAAGGCGCTGACCGGCTTCTGGCGTGGTTTTTTGCTCGTGGGCGGAACGCTCCTCTTCACATTGGCGGTCCGCGGCCTCTTTCTTCCGAATCATTTGCTCACTGGCGGAGTTACTGGCGCCGCCCTTCTTCTTCACACGCTCTTCGCGTGGCCCGTCGGGCTTACCGTCCTCATGCTCAATGTCCCCATCTTCCTGCTTGGCATCAGGGACGTTGGCAAGGTCTTCGCCCTCGGCTCCGGCGCCGGTGTCGTTCTTTTTTGGCTGCTCGCAGACTACGTGCCCGCCCAGCCTCTGACGCACGACCCGATGCTCGCCGGCATCTTCGGCGGCTCGTTAAGCGGATTGGGGGGCGCGATCGCTCTTCGCAGCGGCGCCTCGCTCGGGGGCTTCGACATCCTTGGAGTGGTCCTCAACCGCCGCTTCAGCCTTGGCGTTGGCGAAGCCGGCCTCTTTCTTAACGGCGCGATCATACTGGCCGCGGGCCTCCTCGAAAGCCCCGAAATGGCGATGTACACGCTGATAGGAATCTATGTCGCCAGCAAGACGATGGACGCGATCCAGGCGCCGCGGCCGCGCAAGGCGGTGCTCATCATGTCTTCACGCTCCAAGGAGATTCGCGAGAAGATTCTCTTTCAGATGGGCCGCGGCCTCACGGTTCTCAAAGCCGAAGGCGCCTACGAAGGCGCCGAGCACGAGGCGCTCTTGTGCGTCATCACCCGCTTCGAACTGCGCGAACTTAGGGACCTGATCCGCGAGGAGGACCCGGCGGCCTTCGTCACGGTCCTTGAAGCGAGCGACGTCATCGGCCGCTTCAAAAGGCCGACCGCCTACGCCCTCTGGCAAAAGCTGCGCCTGGGCTCCGCGCCCGCCCCGAAAAGGTAAGACGTTAAGACGTTTAATGGACTGCTTTACCCTTCACTCTTCACTCCAGTCCGTCAACCAATAACAAAGGCCCCGCCTCGCGGCAGGGCCGAATGGTGGTGGGCGATGCTGGATTCGAACCAGCGACTCCTACCGTGTGAGGATAGTACTCTCCCGCTGAGTTAATCGCCCACGGAGGGTTATTCTAACGGACAACCTCTTGGGGCGTCAAGTGGAAAGTCCCGGAAAAGAGCCCCTGCCTCTCCCCTTTTCCTTGAGCCTCCGCGCGAAGCTCCGCGCATCCTAACTTTGCGCGGGGCGCGGGGCTAAATCACTTCGCCCCTCGGCTCCAGAGGGGAACGCCGGAAGCATCGCGAAGCTTGACAGCCTTGTCACCCTTGGTTATTCCGGCAGCCAGCATCAGCGGCTGCCCTTTGAGCGTGATTCGCGAGCCGGTCACCGTGACCTTGTCGCCCGCCGAGATCCGCAAACCCGCTGCTTCGAGAAAAGAACTCGGGCCAAGAGAAACTGCAAGCGTTTCGCCGCCGCTCTTGACCGATATGCGAACGCCGTACACGCCAGGGCGCTTGCCCTCGGTCTTTTCGACGCTCGCCACTTCTCCACTCACTGTCTGCACCGTTTGCGGGTTATACATGCGCGCACCCTGACCACCTGGCCCTGCGCCTGCGCCAGGGCCTCGCCCTTGTCCCGGGCCAAGCTGCGCCATCAGCCCCAACGCGGCTGCTATTGCTACCACCGCAAGCACCGCCATCTTAGCCTTGCTCATCGGATCCTCCCTTGTTGCAACTCGGCCCATCCACGGCGGAGGGCCCCCGTGGGGAGACAAGACAACCTCCCGAAAAGTTTAGCGCTGCTCCTTTACGATAGGCTGGCCCTCCATGTTTTCAGGCACCTTGACGCCGAGGCCATGCAGCA
Organism: Acidobacteriota bacterium; assembly: GCA_037444385.1. Classification (GTDB taxonomy): domain Bacteria; phylum Acidobacteriota; class UBA4820; order UBA4820; family DSQY01; genus JAEMPZ01. The sequence continues at coordinate 5,306 of JBBIMN010000070.1, forward strand.
CGGACGGCGCCATGTCGAGAATGTTCGGCTCTTTCTCGATGGGCCTGTTGCAGAAGAACATGCCCGGCACGAATGAAGGGTCCAGCGAGCAGTGGTCTCCGCTCCAAGCCTTCACGTTGTCCTCCAACAGCGCTTCCGGGACTCCGCCCAACGAGGTTTGCCACGAGACACGGTAGCCGGGCGTATTGGAGACGCGAAGGTCGGCCGTCAAATCCGGGTCATATCCTTTGTACATTTCGTCTCTGGTGTAAACGGCTTTGATTGGATGTTCTCCGTCCTTCGGATCAACTATTTGCGGCAGCTTGCTCTTGAGTTCGGCGACGAGCGCGCCGTATTCAGCGCCTGGGTTGACGATTCCCTCACGCTCGCGCCCTTTGAGATTAATGTAAAGGTTGCCGAGGCCAAGCCCGTAGACCCTGGTCTTCGACCAGTCAACGTTCTTGAAGAGCAGGCGGTTGTCGTCGAAGAGGTCCTGGAGCGTCATGACGCCCGTGTCGGCCTTGAGCGTCATATAGCCGTTGTCCACGAGCCACCTGTTGTAGTTGACGGCGCGGCGGAATGAAGTGAATCCGTGGTCGGAAAGAACGATGAGCGTGGCGTCCTTCGGCATCTTCTCCATCGCCTCGCCAACGATGGTGTCCATCCGCTCGTAGGCCTTGCGCATCTCCTCCTGGTATTGAGGCGCCTTGGCGGCGTCGTACATCGGGTGCTTCGGGTCCATGTAGCGCCACAACACGTGGGCGATCCTGTCGGTGAATTCGTAGTAGAAGACGTACAAGTCCCAATCCCTGTCGGCGATGGTCCCGTTCATTATCTTCTCGAAGGCGTCAACGGTCTGGTTCATGTCGGAAAGGAACTGGTCCTCTCCGGCGAGCCCCGACGAGATCGTCCATGTATCGTCCGCCCAGCCCATCGTCTTGAAGGGGCCGAAGCGCTTCATCAGCTTTTTGGAGTAGTCGCTGGGGTAACAAATGGGTACATTTTCATCGTCGGGGTGAAAGTGTATCGGCGACATGTATAACTGAAGCTGTGGAGAGGACTTTATCAGATAGAACCTGGACATGCCTTTTATGTGAATGAGCGGGTTGAAGGCGAAGTCAAGCGTGATCCAAGGGGACCATTGGCCGGGCGAGAGAGTGCCGCGCTGGCCCTGAAGGTCGTAGGTGCATGACTTCTCGTCCCAGAAAAGCCTAAGCGGCAGATCAATCGTCGGCTTGACGCCTTCCTTCTTGAGCTTATCCTCGCACGCCTCTTTCGCGCGCTGGGCGACCGCCGGATCGGTGGCTCCCTCCGAGCTGTCGTCCACGGCGTACTCGTAGAACGGCTTGTTGAAGGGCCCCTGAATGGTCACCGTGACCGGTTGCGGGTCGTATTCAGATACGGGCACGATGTCCACCGAAAATTCGTTGTCGCCGCCGGTGAGCGCCGGGTCGGTCGTGAAAATGTACGGCGTCCCCACGCGCCCGCGTATGTCGGGCACGCCGAGCCCGGCGACGAGCCGCCCCTCCGGGTAAGGAGCAGCGGGGAACGTATCAGGCATTCTGATTACGATGCACTTCTTGCCGGCTCCGGCGGCAACCTGCCAGAAGGTTCTTCCTTCAAGGTGGTTGATCGGCCACGGCGTTCGGATGGGCAGATAAACTACTATAAATGTGAACAGCCCGGCGGAGAGGGCGAACCCCGCGAGAGAAAGGGCGACATAACTCCAGGCCATGATTGGCTTGCGGAGAATCTTGAAGATCACCGCAACCGCGCAAAGCCAGACGACGAGCAGCAGTGGCGGCAATACCCACCGGTTCAGGCGCCCCAAAAGAAATGGTTTGGAACCTTCTTCCATCAAGGCAAAATGTGGTTTGTACGTCTTAGGGTCGCGCGTCAGAAAGTCGAAGACGTGGTTCTTCCCCGGGTTCAGGCCGGTGATGAAAGCGCCCCACGAGACCGGCGTCTGTGGAGGATTGGTCACCGTCAGGTTGTTGAAGGTTCCCTCCTTCGCCAGCTTCCGCAGGTTCGGAAGGCGCCCCTCGGCCATGTACTGCCGGACGAGGGCGGGATCGGCGCCGTCAAAGCCAAGGACGACGACCTTCGGCGACGGGCCCGCGGCGCGAGTGGCGGGGATTACCCACACGGCCAACGCGCACGCGGTCGCGAGCATCGCGGCCCCGGCGCACCATAGCTTTCCCGCCCGTGATTGCATTAACGAAGAGATACCAGCGGCGATCCTCATCTCGCCTCCTTCGCGATTATTATACCAGCAGCGGCGCGCAAAGCGTTCACGGCGCCTTGCGAGGGCGCCGCCTGGGCATTCGCCGGCCGGTAGTTAGGTCGGCCGAGATGCCGGCGAAGAGAGGTATAATGATCATTGGTGCCGGGGAGTCCCGGTGGAGAAGGATTTGGAGGGGGAGCAGATGGAGTGTCCCAAATGCGGTTTCAAAGACGCCGTGGGTCCTTCATGTCCCAAGTGCGGAATCGTTATCTCGCGGTATCTTGAAGCGCATGCCGGCGCGGGGCCAGGCGGGAAGAAGATCGTCATTCATTACGACCGAGCCGGACGGAAGTCTCACGTCGGCTGGTATCTAATGGCGCTTCTAATTTTGAGCGGAGCGGGTGGCCTATTCTGGCGGGCGGCCGCGAAGCAGAAACCTCAACCGCCGGCCTCTTCCCCGCCCGCGAAGCGGGCGAATCCGGCGGGCGTCCTTTCGGCCCCTTCCCTGCCAGCGCCATCATTGGAAAGACGACCCGCGCAGACCATGCCGCCCGCGCCCGAAATTTCAGAACCGTTGCAAGCCGGGCCACGGGCGGCGGAACCGGAACCTGAGATTGAGGCGCCGGCGGCCTGGAAATCCTCCTACAGTTCCTACGATTGGCACGAGAACGCCGATGGTTTCAAGGCGGCGATCGAGGAACATAAGAGCTACGGGGCGCCGATGGTGATTTATTTTCACACTGAATGGTGCGGCTATTGCAAGAGGCTTGATCGCAACTACCTGTCCGATTCGGACGTGGACCTCTTCCTGAGCGGTCTCGTCAAAGTGAAGATAAATCCCGAGGACGGCCCGGCCGAGAAGAGTCTGGCCCAATCGTACGGCGTCACGGGCTATCCCACCGTTCTGATCCTGGGCCGCAGCGGCGTCATGACGCGCGTACATCCTTTCATCAAAACGGACGACGGAGGCTGGACCGAGGTCACGACGCAGGAGTTCATCAGGCAGTGCCAAGCCGCCGCGCGGTAGCCATCCGGGATTCCTCCCCTTCCTCCCTGTGAGGAATGTTCTTGATGATTGGATGAGTCCATGAGTTGATACGGGGAAAGACGAGATACCTTCGCTCCTGTCACCTTATCAACCTACTTCCTATCAACCATTCCTGGCTCGGCTCACCCGCCCAGCGTGAACTCCCACGTGCAGGCGCCGGTGGCGTTGGGGTCGGGAGGACACTTGTTGCACTTGGCCATGATGCGCGGGTCTATCGCTGTGGCGAAGGCGTGGAACTCCACTTCGCCGACGGGGCGGCAGGGGAAAGCGGGGAGGCCTTTGCGGTAGCGCGCCTCTTGCACGCGGCAGCGGTCCATGGTAAAGCGCAGCGTCCTCTTGTCGTCGGACCACTCGGCGTGCTGGGCGTTCACGAGCGAGTACATGCGACAGCCAAGCGCGCGTTCGAGCGCTTCGAGCCCTCCGTTCTCCGGAATCTTGAAAAGCTCTTTGATCCGCCGGGCCTCCGCCTGGGCGAAGCGCGCCCAGGCGGCCGCGTCGAGCGCGATGGCCGTCTCCATTCCAAGCCGCTCCTCGGCGGCAAGAAACCAGCAGCCGTCATGGGCGAGCCAGTTCTTCGCGAAGGCCTTCAGCGCCTCCAGCAGCTCCTCGCGCGACATTGTCTCGTATGGATTCACTTTGAAGCCTCCTTGAAAGACGGTGGAGAGTGGAGAAAAGGCAAATACGAAAGGCGGGCTTTGAGTTCTTGGAGAAACGGGCACCTCAGCTCACGAC
>JBBIMN010000071.1:0-7559 GCA_037444385.1 Acidobacteriota bacterium
CTTCGTCGAGCTCATGCGCCTTCAGTCCGAGATGAACAAGCTCTTCGAGGCGCTGCAGGACATTCACCAGCAGCAGGGCGAGCCTGACGTGACCAACGCCCCCCCGTACGACATTCTCGAAACCCCCGACGAAATTCTGGTGGAGATGGATCTTCCCGGGATTGACCCAGCGACGTTGCAAGTAGCCGCCAAGGGAGACGTGGTCATGGTTCGCGCCGAGCGCCGCAATTCTCCCAGGCTGGGGCTTTTGGCCTACCACCTGATGGAGCGGGACCGCGGGCCCGTCTCCAGGCGGCTCAGGCTGGAGGGCGCCATAAACACTCACCGGGGCCGGGCCACTTATGTTCTTGGCGTTCTCACCATTGTTTTTCCAAGGGTCCCAAACCGCCGGGGCGCCGAAGCGGTAATCCCGCTCAAGGCAATTTGATGCGCGGGGAGGAACCGCTCCCGCTTGCAATTCCTGAACGGCTGCCGGTTTGGGAAACAGGCGAGCGCGTCGTTTTTCCCTACGCCATCGAGACGCTTTCCCTCCCGCTCCCCGGCGCCAAACCTCTCCTGGAGCAAAGCCACGAAAACGGCGACCTCGTGGTTCTCCTTCCCGCTTCGGCCAAGGCCCGCCAGCCGGACCATATAGCCGCCGCCGCGCTCCTGCTTCGCATGGGGCCGGGAGCGCCAGGCGAAGGGCTTCTGGTCGTGCAGGGCGTAGCACGGCTTCGCGTAGGGCTCGAACGGCGGCGCGGCCCAGTGCGCTTCGCGAGCGTGGAGGCGCTCAGGGACCGCGTGGAGCCGGGCGCCAGGCTCGTGGCCGCCGCCCTCAGGCGCGGACTGCTTTCAAGGCTGGATCAGCTTTCCGGAACGCCGCGCGGCCTAAGTTCCGACGCCCGTGAATTCCTGGAGGCGATCGAGGACCCCGGCCGTTTTTCCGATGCCGTCGCCGCTCAACTGGCGCTCCCATACCAGTTGGCCCGCGCGCTCCTTGAAAGCCAAAATCCGGTCGAGCGGATGAACCATCTGCTTACGCACCTCGCCACCGAGGTTGAGATTGCCGACATGCAGGAGAAGCTCACAAGGCAGGCGCGCGAGGAGATGGACAAGCGCCAGCGCGAATATTTTCTGCGCCAGCAGCTGGAGACGATCCAGGCCGAGCTTCAAGGGGGCCAGTCGGAAGCCGAGTCAGAACCGTACTACAAGAAAAAACTCTCCGAGCTTGCACTTGAAGCCGAGGTCACCGCTCCCCTCGAAAAAGAGATTGCGAAATTGGCCCGCTTCGGCCCTTTCTCGGAAGAGGCGAGCTCGGTGCGCGCCTACCTTGACCTGGTTTTGGACCTGCCCTGGAACATTATGACCAAGGACATTCTGGACCTGAAGCGGGCGCAGCGCGAGCTTGACGCGCACCACTACGGCCTTAAGAAGGCAAAGGAAAGGATACTCGAACACCTGGCCGTCTCTTCAATCAAAGGGAGCAATTCAGGCACAATCTTCTGTTTCGCCGGCCCTCCGGGCGTGGGGAAGACGAGCCTCGGGCGCGCCATCGCCCGCGCGCTTGGGCGCAAGTTCATCAGGATGTCCTTGGGCGGAGTTCGCGACGAGGCCGAGATCCGCGGCCACCGCCGAACCTATGTCGGAGCCATGCCCGGTAGAATCATCCAGGGCATAAAGAACTCGGGAAGCCGCAACCCGGTCTTCGTCCTCGACGAAGTGGACAAGATGGGAGACGATTGGCGCGGAGATCCATCCTCGGCTTTGCTGGAAGCCTTGGACCCGGAACAGAACCGCGAGTTCGTGGACCACTACCTGGGCTTTCCATTCAACCTCTCCCAGGTCATGTTCGTCGCCACCGCCAACACTCTCGAAGGTGTCCACCCGGCTCTCGTTGACCGAATGGAAATTCTTGAGCTTCCCGGCTACACGGATGAGGAGAAGCTGGCCATTGCTTTGCGCCATATCCTTCCAAGGCAGCTTGCGGCGACAGGGCTCGGTGGCAAAAACGTCCTCGTAGGCGAAGAGGCCGTTCTCGTCCTGATCCGAAAGTTCACGCGCGAAGCCGGGGTCAGAAATCTGGAACGGACGTTGGAAACGGTATTGCGCAAAGTAGCGCGCAAGGTGGCGGCCGGCGCCAAGGGGCCGTTTGAAATCAAGCCGCGCGGCCTCGAACGCATGCTCGGACCGGCGCCCTTTTTCCACGAGGACCGCGTGCGCGATGACCGCGTCGGCGTCGCCGCCGGCCTTGCATGGACCGAGGCCGGGGGGGAGATACTCTACGTCGAAGCCGCGGCGCTTGAAGGAAACGGAGCGCTAACCCTTACCGGCCAGCTTGGCGATGTAATGAAAGAATCAATTCAGGCGGCGTTGACCTACATCAAGGAACACGCGGCCGAGTACGGCCTCAAACCCAAGGAGCTTGCCAAAAAAGATATCCACGTCCACCTTCCACAGGGGGCGATACCGAAGGATGGCCCCTCCGCGGGCATAACTATGGCGGTAGCTCTTATATCGGCCCTGTCCGGCAAGCCGGTGGTCCATACGACGGCCTTCACCGGAGAGATCACGCTCAGGGGGGACGTTCTGATGGTCGGCGGCCTTCGGGAGAAGCTCCTGGCCGCCTGCCGCGCCCGCTTCAAGAAGATCGTGCTGCCTGAAGCGAACCGCCACGAGCAGCGCGACTTTCCCAAAGCCGCCCTTGAACAGCTCGATCTTGTCTACGTCAAAACCGTGGATGAAGTGTTCCGCGAAGCGCTGAGGCCCGCCGCGCCAGCTTCGAAGCCCAAGAGATAGGCCATCCGCTGCGCGCGCCAGGAGAGAGACCGTCGCGGCTCGGCAACGGAATTGCTGGCTCCCCAACACCATCCCGCGGCGTTTTGCTATAATTCGGTTCGGCTCGTTTATGCAAGGAGGGCCAGGCGTGGAGTTTCGTCTGTGCGCTAATTGCCGGCGGATCGAGGGAAGCGGAACGCTCTGTCCCTCCTGCGGCGGCCGCCTCGAGCTGGCGGAACCAGAGGTCCTCGTAGGCCAGGTCTTCGGGAAGTACACGCTGGAAAACCTCCTTGGCGCCGGCGGAATGGGCGTCGTCTATGGCGCGCGCCACGCCACTCTCGGGCGCCTTGTTGCCCTGAAGATGATTCTTCCCGGCGTCGCGGACGAGGCCTTCCTAAAGCGTTTTCTTCAAGAGGCCAGGGTTCTTGCCGAGCTCAAACACCCCAACATCGTTGAGGTTTACGACTTTGACGTCAGCGAATGGGGGCCGCCCTTCATGGTCATGGAGTTCCTCGAAGGGCGAAGCCTTCGCGAAATCATCGAACAGCAAAAAGCCGGGCTGGCCCTTCCCGATTACGCTTCGCTCATTTTGGAAATTGGCGCGGCGCTGGGTTATGCCCACAAGCGCGGGGTCGTCCACAGGGACCTGAAACCGGAAAACATCTTCGTGGCCGTTTATGACGGAATCCCCGTCGGCAAAGTGCTGGACTTCGGCCTTGCAAAGCTTTTGCGTGCCCCCAATCTCGATGACCGGCTCACGGCGACCGGCGCCGTAATGGGGACGCCTCACTACCTCGCGCCAGAGCAGATTCTCAGCCGCCCAGTTTCGCCGCAAAGCGACCAGTACGCTCTGGCTCTGGTGATAGCGGAAATGGCCGCCGGCAGGGCCGTGCGCGCTGGAAAGTCCTTCAGCGAAATCTGCGCCACGGAGGCCAGCCGCCCCCTCAGTGATGACTGGGCGCCAGAGCGCCTGCCCCCCGGCCCGTTGAGAGACGCGCTGCGGCGCGGCACCGATCCAGACCCGGCGCGGCGTTATCCTGACATTTCCTCTTTCATCGCGGCGCTTGGCGTCGCCGTTTCGGCGGGATCATCATCGAAGCTCGCCTCGGCGGCGCACTCATCTTCGGCCATCCCAACGATTGCCTTGACGCCGCCATCCGCGCCGCGCCGTTCGCCTTCGCCGCGCCCCTCGTCTGCAACGCCAAACCGCTCCGACATGCCCACGACCCCGGTGCCGCCGTCCGCCGCGCCCGTTGCTCCAAAACGCCGGTTCGGCGGACGCCATCTTGTCTGGGCGGGAGGAGCGCTGGCCGTCATTCTTGCCGTGGCCACGGCTTTCATGTGGCCCAAGATAGGCCATCGCGAGAAAGCGCCGGGCGCGACTTTACCGCGGATTTTGGAGAAGTTGGCCTCCGTTCCCGTGCCTGCCGATGTGACGGACATCATCACGCGCAATGAAGAAAAGCGCGTAAGCCTCCTCGGCGCCCAAGGCTGCGTCTATTTGATCAGCGAAACCGGCGACCCTCCGGCGCGCGTTCCGCTTCAAGACGGCGAAGAAATCATTGCGGGCGCCGAGGAGGGAAAGGCGCTTCTTCGTTCCAGGGACCGGCTCCTATTGCGCGATTTTCTGGAACACAAGGATAGCGTGATCGCCGATAAGGTCCCCAAAGCGGACAACTTTTGGATTTCTCCCCGGTGGGACTTCCTCGCGGCCGAGAGCCCCGGCGAGCTGGCAATTTGCCGGATCGAGGCCCAGACGTGTAAGCCATGCGCGCGCGTCTCCGTTTCAAATTCCAAGGAGGCGCCGCGCTGGGTTCTGTTGGGAGAGCGTCATCTGGTCGCGGGCGTTGGGAGGAAAATTTCCGCCTACGCTCTCCCCGAAGGCCGCGTGCTCTGGCAGAGGGAAATGGAAGCGGGGCTGATTGCCGGCGCCATTGAAGAGCCTCTCGGACTTTTGGCTCTTGGAGGCTGGACCAACCAGATCTATCTGCTGGACCTTGATTCCGGGAAAGAGCGCCGCGCGTTTTCCCGCAAGGGCCGCACCAACGGCTTGGCTTTCCTTCCAGGTGGCGAAAAGCTGGCGGTGGCTGGAGAGGGTGGCCTCCTTGTTTTTCCAACGAATGGGGATGGCCCCGAGCTTTCTCTTGAGGACCATGAGGGAAGCCTCCAGGCATCCATCTTCAGCGGCGGCCTATTGGCCACTCTGGATACTGACCGCCACCGGCTGGAGCTTCTGGCCTACCACGGCTTGGCGGCCATTCGTTCAGCGGATGCAGGCAAGAAAGAACTTTGGGCGCTCGCCGCCGATCCAATGGGACGGTGGATATATGCCGGAGGCCCTGAAGGCGCGGTGGCGCGAGTGGAGCCTCAAAGCGGAAAGACGGAGACATTTCCTCTCCACACGCAGGGGCTGACCGGGCTTGTCGCATCGGGGGACTATATCGCCTCCTCATCCGACGACCGCACGATCGCGGTTTGGGCCGTTCCTCAAATGAACGTCGTCTGGCGCAGCAAGGCGCACGATTACCTCATCAACGGGCTCTTCCTGAGCAGAAATCCTCAACTGCTCTGGTCGGCCTCGTCTGACGGGACCATCAAGGCGTGGAACTGGCCCCAGTTGGAAGAGAGCGAGACGATTTCGAGCGCCAAGCTTCTGGGGAAGTCCATCCCTCTTGCCGCCATCTGGGCCTCTTCGGGCGGAGACAGAGCGCTCGTGGGAAGCTGGTCGGGAAAGCTCCTCGACCTGGCGAAGGAAAAGAACGGGGGGTGGCGCGCGCGCGTCTGGGAGACGCCGAGCAACTGCCTTTACAGCGCCGCGGAGACTTCAGGCGTTGACGCAGTCATCTTCGGCGGGCTCGGAGGAAGGCCCGGCGTATTTGTCTACGATCTCAAGGAGGGAAGGCTCTCCGAGATTGAAACGCTCGGCGTGGAACTTGGCAACGCCTACGCCGCCTCGACCGGCAAAGAGGGAGAGGTTTGCGTCGCCGGCGCGGGGCTCTTGCTACTCTACCATTTCGAGAGGAGCGCCGAGGGCCATTTGCGCTACTCTGTGCGGTGCGCGGCCGATTCGTCTCTCCGGGCGGTTGGCTCAGCCGTGGCGATTCCCGGCATGGACACTCTCGCCGCCGGCGCAGTGGGAAAAATATACCTGGTGCCTCTGGCATACATTCGCGGCGCGCCCCAGGCCGGAGGAGCGCTGCCATAGCCTACCGCGGGATCTTGTCGAGAGAATTATAGTTCCTAGTTGTCCTGCGCTTACTTGGTTGCGTTCAATTGCTGGATCTGGGTCCCCCATTTCCGTCTCTCGGTGAACGCCGCCTTCATTTCCTCCAGCTTAGTTTGGCTATTTTGGCGTTGAGCGGCCACGAGTAGTGCCAGGGCGTCACGCGTCGCCAGGACGTAATTTCCATAGGCTTCCCGAAGCCGCTCTTCCCTTGAGGAACCTTGCGCTTGAACTACCGGCGTCGAGTTGGAAAGACTGATCCACTCGGGAAGAAAATCCCGCTCCACCCGATCCGCCAGATCTTTATCATTCGCGGTTCCCGCTTTTTCTCGTGCGGCGGCCTCCTGAAGAGTTTTGACCAAGCGCTCGTCCGCTTCTGCAATCTGCTGGACGTTTCGTTGGAGTTGGATCGCCGTGCGCGTTGCCTCGCTCGGATGAGTCACTCCCACCCATAGGCCGCAAAGCACCACAGCGCTCAAAAGGAAACCTCGGGCGAAAGGCCGTGCGCCTTCGCTGGACCTTTCTTGGGCATTGATGGGGCGGGAGAGAACGAGTCCTATGAGTGCGCCAGTGGCTAAGCCACCCACGTGCGCGGCGTTGTCTATCCCACCGTGTACAAAGCCATAGAATAGAGAATAACCGCCAAAAACGAGAATGCTGCGGCTGAGTGGCTTCATGTCGGAGACAGGGATGCCGCTGTTTTTTCGCGTGACGAACAGCAACAACCCGCCGAGGATTCCAAAGATGGCGCCCGACGCGCCGGCGCTATTGATGGCGGGATGCCACCAGAGGCTCGTGAGGCCTCCAGCGATGCCGGACGCAAAATAAAGCAGCAAGAAGTAAGCGCTGCCGAAGAACCGCTCCGCCATTTGCCCGATATTCCAAAGTGCCCACATGTTCAGTAACAAATGGATGGCGCCGAAGTGGATGAACATGGCCGATAGTAGCCGCCACCATTGGCCCCCGATGGTGTATGGGCCAAAATTCGTTCCCCAGCGAAGCAATACATCGGGTACGGCCTTGACGATTCCTCCGCCAGCGAGAGCGAGGACGATGAAGGCAAGAATGTTCAGGGCCACAAGCGAGGTACACACCCACGGGGTTGCGCCCACATCTTCGAGCCTTTCGGCATAAGCCTGCTCCTCTTCTACGGCCTTTCGGAAGGACTCGGTTTGGAGCGTGGGAAGTTTTGAGGCAAGGTTCCGGGCATCTATCTCACACTCTGTCCAGAAGGCCATCGGAATCCATTTTCCATCTTCCATTTGAATGTCCAGACGAACGCGGTTGTCATCCTGATCAACATTGGCAACTGCGCCCAAGGGACGGTCCAGAGCGATTGTCTTGGTTGGCTGAAAGCTTCTAATCACCTTGCCGGAAACGGTGATTGAGCCGTCGCGCACGGTGACCGAGCCTTCTCCCGCCAGAGACAACCCATTGGCAGGTGCTGCGGAGGCCCCCCAACGGCCAAAGCCGCTGTTGAACAGAACCTTCACGGCCAGCTCTTGTGGCGATGAGGATCTCGCCGATTCTCCCGCGTTCACGAGGGTATCTACCATTCTGCCCCCCTAGGATGTGAAGAAGC
>JBBIMN010000071.1:7569-9265 GCA_037444385.1 Acidobacteriota bacterium
CCTCTCCAGCCGAGCGGCCATGGACCTGCCACCACACCCGCGCCCTTTTGCGTCCCGGGGCCCGCTGGCCCCACCTTCGGCCCACGTTCAGCGACCGGTAACATTATGAAGAACCCGGGACGCGGAGTGCAACCCGCGCCGGCCCTCGACGGCCCTCCCGCCTATTGTTGCATCCCTCATCTCTCTTTTCTTTTGAACAGCGCGACGAAGAAGCCGTCCCATCTGCGGCGGTGGGGCATGCAGTAGGCGCGGCCTTTTCCGGCGTGGTCCAAAAGGGGCGCGAGGAAATCGGGGGCGGAAAGCGGCTCGGCCTTGAAACCGGGATGGGTGCTGAGAAATTGGCCGGCCACTTGCGTCGTCTCCTCCTCTTCGATGGAGCAGACGGAGTAGAGAAGATGACCAGATGGCGCGACGGCTTCGGCGGCGCGGTTGAGAAATTGCAACTGCCGCTGTTGCAACGCGCCGAACGCTCCGGGTGTAATCTGCCAGCGGATCTCCGGGTTGCGGCGAATCGTTCCCAGCGAAGAGCAGGGCGCGTCTAAAAGCACCGATGCAAAGGGGCGGCTGAATGGGAGCGGCTGTTCCGCGTTCACCTGCAAGAGCGTGACGTTCCCGAGACCGAGCCTGGCGATATTCTGCCTGATCTGCCTAAGCCTTCTGGCGTTCACGTCGCAGGAAAAAACACGCCCGGACTCCTCGACGCGGCCGGAAAGGATGACCGTTTTGGTCCCGGGCGCGGCACAAAGATCGAGCGCCGTTGCGCCAGGCTTCGCGGGAAGCAGGAGAGCCGGAACGAGCGAAGCGGGGTCGCAGATGTAAAAGAGCCCTCGCTTGAAGGCCTCCGATGAAGCGGGATTTCCACCTTCGGCCGCGCGGATTAGAGGGAAATCGGGATCCGCGCTCAGCGCGAATCCCGCCTTGGAAAGAGTCCTCTCTCCCTCGGCGGCTGCCGCCTGAGTCGCGAAAACTATCGTTGTGGCCGGCGGTTCTTGAAGGACCTGCATCAGGAGTTCGGCCTCCTTCTCCTTGAACCTTCGAGCGTAACGCTCGGCGAGCCACGCCGGCATTCCGAACCTCATCGCCATGCCCTCTGAGCCAGCAAAGCGGTAGGGCGCCTCCAGGAAGGACTCCTTCTTTTCGGCGACGCTCCTCAGAATGCCGTTGACGAAACCGGCTGCCGGCGGCCCCAGCACTTTGGCCGCCTCGACGCACTGGTCAACCGCGGCATAAATTGGCACTCGTTCAAGAAAGAGAATCTGGTAAACGCCGACTCGCAGAAGGGCCGTTATTTCCGGCTGAATATTCTCAAGGCCGCGCGCTGCCGCTTCGTCAATGCACCAGTCAATGTGCGGCAAGCGCCTCAGCGCCCCGGCGGTCATCTCGCGCAGCAGGGCGCGGTCCGCCTCGAACGAGAGTCTGTCCTGCTCGGCTTGGAGCAACGTTTTGAGGGGCTGCTTTTTCTCAAGGACGGTCTGGAGGATCTTGGCCGCCGTCGCCCTGAGATTTCTAGCGGCGGGGGCCTCTTTTGCGCCGGGCTTGATGGGAGAGAAAACCGGAGATCTCGCTTTCGCCGGAGACTTTGAGGCCGCCGGTCTAGGCGCTCGCGTGAAATGCCCTCCGGTTTTTTTGGTTCGCTCCTTTGGAGGCGGAGACTGCATGACGGGCCGGGGCGCTTTATTGGAAGCTCGTCCAGGCG
>JBBIMN010000072.1:0-271 GCA_037444385.1 Acidobacteriota bacterium
ATCTCCTGGACGAAACAGGATGTCGCCGGAATAGGCTGGTCCATCGTAACGGTCGCCAGAATAACAAGGTCAAGGTCAGAAGCGGCGACCTGGGCCATGTCAAGCGCCTGTTTGCCGGCCTCTGCGGCAAACAAACTCAGGCTTTCGTTTTCCGCCGCGACGTGCCGCTCTCGGATGCCGGTTCGGGACGCGATCCATTCGTCGCTGGTGTCCACGATCTTTTCGAGGTCGAAGTTGCTGAGGACCCTCTCTGGAAGCGCGTGGCCCGTCC
>JBBIMN010000072.1:285-3599 GCA_037444385.1 Acidobacteriota bacterium
TTCGCGACAGAAGATTTTCCATTTGGGATTTCCCTTACGCGGGAGCTGATCTGCTCCACGATTTTTTCGTTCAGGCCCGCCGCGCAGAAATCGCGCGCCAGCCTGAGGGCGTTCATGATCGCCTTCGGTTTTGAGCGTCCGTGGCAGATGATCGTCACCGCCCTCACGCCGACCAAGAGGGCGCCGCCGTATTCGGCGTAGTCCATTCTCGCCTTCAAATGGTCAAAGACGGGGCGTGACAGCAGGTAACCCAATTTCGCGCGGAGCGATGACTGGAACCCTTCGCGAAGGATGCTGCCGACGTATTCGTAAACCGATTCGCCGGTTTTCAAAACCACGTTGCCGGTGAAGCCGTCCGTAACCACAACGTCCGCCGCGCCGTCGAAGAGGTCGTGGCCCTCCACGTTGCCGATGAAGTTCAGGCCGCTTTGCTGAAGGAGCTTGAACGCCTCTTTGGTAAGGTCATTCCCCTTGATGTCCTCCTCGCCGATAGAGAGAAGGGCCACCTTTGGGGCCTGTACCTTTAGCATCTGCGAGGCGAAAATGCTTCCCATGACCGCGAACTGCAAGAGGTGAAGAGGCTTGCAGTCGCTGTTGGCGCCGACGTCCAGAAACAGCGAGGTGCCTCTGCGATGGGGCAGCCAGGTGGCCAAGGCGGGCCTTTCGACCGCTTCGATTCCGCCGATCACCACCTTCGCCGTGGCCATTACGGCGCCAGTGTTGCCCGCCGACACGAGCCCATGAGCCTCGCCAGCCTTGACCAAATCGGCGGCTATGCGCAAGGAACTGCGCTTCTTCTTTCTGATGGCCGTCATAGGCGGGTCGTCCATGGTGACGACTTCTTCGGCGTGAACTATCTTAAGAAGGCCCGGGGCTTTGGCTTTCTCCAGTTGCGTCTTCAGCCGAGCCTCGTCACCTACCAGGATGATCTCTACGCCAAACCTGCGCTTAGCCTCTATGGCGCCCAAGACCTCCGGGATCGGGGCGTGGTCCCCGCCCATCGCGTCGAGAACGATGCGGATGGGCATTGCCGCCTCAGGCTTCCTCTACCTTGAGAACTTCGCGGCCGTCGTAATGCCCGCAGGCCTCGCAGACGCGGTGGGCCCGTTTCTTTTCGTGGCAGTTGGGGCATTCAACCAATTCCGGCAGGCTGATCGCGTCGTGGGTGCGGCGTTTGTCTCGGCGCGTTTTGGAATGGCGTCGTTTTGGATTCGGCATCGGATTACTCCTTTCGGGGGGGTAAAAGGCCCGTCAATCCGGACCATTTAGGGTCCGTATTCAAAGGACAACTGCACGGGCCCACGTTGAGATCAGCCCCGCATTGCGGGCAAATTCCGCGGCAACCCTCGCGGCACAGGACCTTTTCTGGAAGTTCCAGGTAGATTTGCTGAGCGACCAGCTTCTCGCCAGTCACGTGGTCCTCATCGCCGTAGAGATCTTCGGTCTCCTCCAGAGGAATCTCGGCCTCTTCTTCAAGGGGAGCGGCGGAAGCGGGATAGTAGTTGAGCCGAAAGCTGGTTTCCCCGGAAAACGGAACCTCGGCAAGGCAGCGCGAGCATGGCACCAGAGCCTTGTAAGCGAAAGAGCCGGATACCCTGCAGCCTCCAGGCACCGGAGCGGCGGTGACCTCCAAAACCGTTGGCTCGACGTGAGCCGCGTAATCTTGCCCCAGGTCAATCGCCATGGCCCTCACCGGTTCTTCGAAACGCGTTTCCTTGGCTATCTCTCGAAAGACGATTTTCATCGCAGGCGCCCGTAACAGCCTCCGTACAAGCATTTGATATTAACATACTTAGAGCCTGTCCGCAAGTAGGGTGCGGCCCCGGCTTGACCTCTTAAGCGAGGCGGGATAAGCTTTGCGGGGAGGAAGAGTTGTATGGACCTCCGCATGGCCCGCCTGCGGCGGGGGCTCGAATATTTGGGCGGTATCGCGCTCCTCGCTGGCAGGACGGCTAGGGCGCTCTTCACGCCGCCGTGGGAGTGGGATCTGGTTCTATACCAGATGAACCTTCTGGGAGTGCAGTCGCTCTCCATTGTTCTGATTACGGCCATATTCA
Organism: Acidobacteriota bacterium; assembly: GCA_037444385.1. GTDB lineage: Bacteria > Acidobacteriota > UBA4820 > UBA4820 > DSQY01 > JAEMPZ01. The sequence continues at coordinate 2,343 of JBBIMN010000072.1, forward strand.
TTGGGATGGTTCTCGCCCTTCAGACCGCGTATGCCTTGGATGCGTTCGGGGCGAAGCTGTACGTGGGAGAAGCCGTAACTCTTTCGATGGTAAGGGAGCTTGCTCCTGTTTTGATTTCGCTCATGGTGGGAGGAAGGGTAGGCGCGGGGATAACGGCCGAGATAGGTTCCATGAATGTCACCGAGCAGATTGACGCATTAAGGGCCATGGGGGCGGACCCGGTCAGAAAGCTGGTCGTCCCAAGATTCATCGCCTTTTTCTTCATGCTGCCGGCCCTGGTGCTGATTGCGGACGCCATGGGAATGATCGGAGGCTGGATAATTTCCTACTTTCAGTTGCAGATCGCCGGACGTTTCTATCTGACGCACGCCTTAAGGCTGCTGACTTTCCACGACATATTCTCCGGGCTGGGAAAAACATTCGTCTTCGCGGCCATGATAGTGCTCATCGGCTGTTTCAACGGCATGAAAACGGAGGGCGGCGCGGACGGCGTAGGCCGTTCCACGACCAACACGGTGGTCGTCAGCTCCATCGTGATCCTCATATCAAACTTCTTCCTGACCAAACTCTTTCTCGTCTTCTGACATGAGCCCATTCATAGAGTATAAAGGTATTCGCAAGTCATTCGGCGACAACGCGGTCTTGAAGGGCGTTGATTTGTCGGTGGCCCCTGGGGAGTCTCTTGTCGTCCTTGGCGGCTCGGGTTCGGGCAAGTCGGTTCTGTTGAAGCTCACGATAGGGCTCCTGGAGGCGGACGGGGGGGCGCTTTTCGTTGAAGGCCGGGAGGTGGCCGGCTACACGGAAGCGCAATGGATGGAGGTAAGGCGCAAGATCACCTACGTTTTTCAGTGGGGGGCTCTCTTCGATTCAATGACGGTTTTCGACAACGTGGCCTTCCCTCTTCGCGAACAGCGCATCTGCGGCGAAGCAGAGGTGGCGCGGCGCGTGCGGGAAAAACTGGAGGTGGTCGGCCTGCAAGGGACCGAGCGGCTTGCGCCCGCCGACCTTTCAGGCGGAATGCGCAAGCGCGTCGCCCTGGCAAGGGCGATCGTGGCGGAACCACGCTGCATCCTGTATGACGAACCTACGTCCGGGCTCGACCCGGTTACGGCCGACACGATCAACCGCCTGATCAGGCGCCTTCAGAAGATGCTGGGTGTTACGTCGGTAATAGTCACCCATGATATACAATCAATGTTCCAGGTGGGAGACCGAGTGGCTTTTCTCCACGAGGGCCGCATGGCCTTCGTGGGGACG
>JBBIMN010000072.1:3609-9206 GCA_037444385.1 Acidobacteriota bacterium
AAAGACGGACTATCCCGTCCTTCGGGGCTTCATTGAAGGAAGGAGCCTCGATGAACGAGAACCGTGAAGGATTGCTGTTGCGCATAGGCGTGGTCGCGGCGCTGGCCCTGCTGGTGGCCGCGCTCGCGATCGTGGGCATCACGAGCCGCCATAAGCTATTCGAGCGCAAAATCGAGTATTACAGCCTTTTTCCCGATGCCGCCGGCCTCAAAGAGGGCAGCGGTGTGTGGTTCCAGGGCGTGGAGGTGGGGTACGTCTCGCGCATTGAATTCAGCTCCGATCCCGACACTCCAAAGGTTGTGGTGCGCTTCAAGGTAAGCGCCAATCTCGCTCCGCGGATCCGTTCCACGACGCGCGCTTCCCTGAAAAGCCTCGGACTGCTTGGGGACAAATACCTGTCTCTCTCAATGCCTCAGAAGGAAAGCGTGACAGCGATGAACATACTTCCGGGGAACGAGATACCGATTGATCCCGCCGTCAACCTGGAGGCACTGGGCCGCGGCGCCCAGGACGTGATCCAAGGAATAGAGGACCTCAGCGACAACCTGAACAAGCTCTTGACGAACATCAACGAGGGCAATGGCGTGGTCGCGCGGCTCCTGAGAGACCCCAAGCTCGGCCAGGAGACGGTTGACCACATCGGGAGCATCGCCCAAAGCCTGGACAGGGTGAGCCGCGCTATCGCTAATGGTGACAGCTTCGCCGGGAAGATGCTCGCCGACAGGGCCTATGGAGAGACAACGGCGCGGGATCTTTCCGAGTCCCTGCACCGCCTCAACGAACTCTTGGGTGACGTGCAGGCGGGGCGCGGCGCCGCCGGGGCTCTGATTTCCAAAAAGGGGCAGGGCGAGGCGATGGTGGCCAACCTGGCGCGCGCATCGGAGGGGCTGGCCAAGGCGGCCGACTCCCTGCAGAAGCCGGGAACGTTGGGGAACCGGCTTCTGATGGACGACCAGTACGGCGAACGCGTCGCCCAGAACCTTCTCAGCATGAGTGATTCCATGGCTTCAATCCTCCGCAAGGCGGACCAGGGCCAGGGAACGCTGGGGGCGCTTGTCAACGACAGGTCGGTTTACGACACGCTCTCGGTTGTGGCGGAGGGGATTCGCAAATCCTCGCTGGTGCAGTGGTATCTTCGCAAGAAAGCTGATGACGCGGCCAAAAGCGCAAAGGATAAAGAGAAGGCGAAGCCGTGACCCCAATCCCGCGATTGCTCGTGAATGGTGGCCGCAGAAGATAGGCTATGAGCAAAGACAGGCTATAGACTGTTAGCCAAAGATGCTTTACCTACGGCCTAAAGCCTAAATGGCTGCGGAAAGATAGGCGATTCGCAAATGAAAATTGCAGGTGTTAGGATGCGAAGCGTAAAGCATGAGGGCGGAAGCATGAAGGGATGTACTCGCCTTTCTTTCAAGAAGAAAGTACGGCACTTCATACTTGCCTTTCACTGCCCCTCCGCCAAAGCAGGAGACACGATATTCCATTGCGGAATGTGGCCATGAAGGTACTCGTCACCGGCGCCGCCGGTTTCATCGGTTCTCACCTGTGCGACGCCCTTCTGGCTTCGGGCCACCAAGTAGCCGGCGTTGACAACTTCGATCCATACTACGAAAGGAAGATTAAAGAGCGCAATATCCAGGCGGCGTCCTCGTCCCGGTCGTTCAGCTTCATGGAAGGTGACCTGAGGGACGCGGCTTTCACGCGAAGTCTTGTTGGCCAGGAGTTCGATGCCGTGGCCCATCTTGCCGGCCGCGGAGGAGTCCGCCGCTCTATAGAAGAACCGCGCGCTTACGCCGAGCTCAACTACCTCGCCACGCTCAACGTGCTGGAGGCACTTCGAGAAGTCGGCCCGAAGAAGCTTGTATTCGCGTCCACTTCCAGCGTATACGGCAGCCGCAACGTAGTGCCCTTCCGCGAGGACGATCCGTCGTCGAGGCCGCTATCTCCCTACGCAGCGACAAAGCTGGCCTGCGAAGCGCTCTGCCACGCCTATCACCACCTTTACGGGCTCGACATCTGGGCTCTGCGCTTCTTTACGGTCTACGGGCCGAGGCAAAGACCGGACATGGCGATCCACAAATTCGTCAAGAGCATCGAGACGGGCGAGCCGATCGAGCGGTTCGGGGATGGTTCCGCTCAGCGTGACTACACCTACGTTTCGGACATCGTCACTGGCGTGGAGCGCGCGTTGGAACGAGCCGAAGGGTATGAGATCATTAATATTGGCGGGGCTCAGACGACGCCGCTGGGGCAATTGATTTCGCTCATTGAGGAGCTTCTTGGCAAAAGGGCCGCCATCATTGAGAAGCCGATGCAGCCGGGCGACGTGCCCCGGACGGCCGCTAACGTCACCAAGGCGATGCGGCTCTTGGATTTCTCGCCCTCCGTCCCGCTGGAGGGGGGCCTTCGCGCGTTCATTGACTGGTATAGGAAGGAGCGTTGCCAATGAAGGTAACCGTCATCGGAACCGGCTACGTTGGGCTCGTCACCGGCACTTGCCTGGCCCACTTCGGGCTGGACGTCACCTGCGCCGATATTGACGAAGAGAAGATCAAGAAGCTCAACGCCGGACAGTGTCCAATCTACGAACCGGGGCTTCAGGAGCTTCTCAACAAGGGCATGGCAGCCGGACGGCTTCACTTTTCAGGCGACGTTGAGGCGACTATTCCAGGGGCCGAGGTCATATTTCTGGCGGTTGGCACGCCGCCCGCTCCCGACGGAAGCGCCGACATGACCTACGTTTTCGATGCGGTGCGAACGATTTCAAAATGCCATAAGGATTATCAGGTCGTGGTCACGAAGAGCACCGTGCCTGTCGGGACCGGCGCCAAAATAGAGGCCATTCTCGCGAAGGATCACTCGAAAGATACCTTCGCCGTAGCGAGCAACCCCGAGTTTCTGCGCGAAGGCTGCGCGGTCGGCGACTTCCTGACCCCGGACCGAATCGTCCTCGGCTGCGACGATCCAAAGGGGCTCGATATTCTCTTGAAGCTCTACAAGCCGATGCGCGAAAAGGACGCCCCAATCGTCGTTACGAACAGGGCTACGGCGGAGCTGATCAAGTACGCGAGCAACGGCTTCTTGGCGGTGAAGATCACCTTCATCAACGAAGTGTCGCGGTTGTGCGAGACGGTCGGCGCCGATGTGATGATGGTCGCGAAGGGAATGGGGATGGACAGCCGCATCGGCCCCCGTTTTCTCCAGCCAGGCCCGGGCTATGGCGGCTCATGCTTCCCGAAGGACACGCGGGCTCTTCTGGACGTTGCGAGAACCAACGGCGTCACGCTCAAGGTTGTCGAGGCGGCGGTCGAAGCCAATGAAGACCAGGTTTTAAGGGCCGTAGCCAAAATCGAGGAGGCGGCTGGCGCGCTCAAGGGCCTGTCGGTCGCCATGCTCGGCCTTGCCTTCAAGGGTGACACGGACGACGTGAGGGAATCGCCGGCGCTGAAGATCGCCAAGCGGCTGATAGAGACCGGCGTTACCGTGCGCGCTCACGACCCGGCGGCGGCGGGCAACGCGCTCAAGGAAGTTCATCAGATTCGGACTTTTCCCGATCCCTACCAGGCGGCAAAAGGGGCGGACGCGCTGGTTGTCGCTACGGAATGGAACGAGTTCAAGAACCTGGATTGGGACAAGATCAGGAATCTTCTGGCTAAACCCGTCGTAGTGGATCTAAGGAACCTGTACGATCCAGCGCAGCTTCGCGAGGCGGGGTTCACCTACACGAGCCTTGGAAGGCCGTGACTATGATAAGTATGAAGTATACATTCATCCTTACATCCTTAGTTTTGCGGAGTTGAGAGATGGGAGTTGAGAAAAAAGAAGGAAGCGCCTCCCTTCATCCTTCGTCCCTCCTCCTTCATACTTGCCTTGTGCCTCCCGTCTGGCAAGCCATTCCCAGGCTTGAGCTTGGCGACTGGTGGAAAGATGAGGACCTTCCGATAGACTGGGACCGGTTCCTTGCGCCCGGCCCCGCGAACCTCGAGATCGGTTACGGGGGAGGGGACTTCCTTCTCGAAATGGCGCTTCGTGAGCCCAATGCCCGGTTCATAGGCATCGAGCGTTTCGGCGAAGGCCACAGAAGGCTCGTCAAGGGAATGAAGCGGGCTCGAGCGCAAAACGTCCTTCCCGTGATGGGGGACGCGTACATTCTCTTGAATCTGCTCTTTTCTGACGCCTCTCTTGACGCCATTTATATCAACTGTCCCGACCCTTGGCCCAAGGCGCGCCATGCTTCAAAGAGGCTTCTGACCGAAGAACTTTTCGCCATCGTGGCCAGGAAGCTTGCGCCAGGTGGCCGCTTTTACGTGTCAACGGACGACGCGCCGTACGCGCGCCAAGCCGCGCGGGCCTTTTCCAGGACGGAGGCGCTTGAGAGCGAACACCCAAACGAGCCGTGGCTCTCGAAATCGCCGTATCCCTTTGAGACCCGCTACGAGCGCAAGTGGCGGCGCGAGGGCCGCGAGATGCGCTACTGCATCTTCAAGAGGAGGCCATAGGTGCCGCACGTAAGACTGCAAGGCGATCTTGACCTGCGCGCGGTCTGGCAGGCGCCGCCGGCCTTTTCATTTTCGGTCCCAGAGGATGATGCACACGTCAAGTTCCGCGAGGCATTCCTCGCATCGAACGGCGGGGCGCTTCTATTCAGGTTCGTGGTGGCCGAGGGGCGGCTCATACAGCACGTGCAGCTCCTGCTGATCAAAGAGCCGGACGGTTTTCTCTTGAAAATTGACAGGGGCACGCCGGTGCTCAAATCTCCAGGCGTCAAGCTTCTGCTTGCCACCGTGGCGCAGTGGCTTTGCGCCAGAGGGGCGGCCGTCGCCTCAACCAATCTTCAAAGCTTCATCGTCCGCGGCGCCTTCTACGCCGCCCATGCGAAGGCAAGTGTGAAGGATGAAGTATAAAGAGAGGCTCTTCCATTCTTTCAAGTACACAGCCGCGGCGCCTCTTCTTTGCCTTAATTCAACCTTCATATTTGCCCTTTTTTTGGGGGGCTGTTTTTGGGGGCTTGACAAGCGAAAAAATAGTTGCTACTTTAGGGGCGTAGTGGAAAGGAGGTGAGGGATAAAGAGGAAGGATAAACTCAGTCGAATCAAACGGTTGAAGTACTTTTCAGGAGGTCATGGAGGTGACAAGATGAGAAATGCACTCAAGTGGAGTGCCCTATTTTTGCTTTGCGCCGCTCTGGCGGCGGTGGCGGTCTTCGCCCAGACCACGGGTGGCGGCCTGCAGGGCAAGGTTACGGACGCGTCCGGCCAGCCGGTGATCGGCGCCACGATTAAGGTAACAGGCCCGGCGCTTCAGGGATTCCAGGGCGCCGCGACAGACATCAACGGCGAGTACCGCATTCCATTCATTCCCTCGGGCAAGAACTTCACCATTCAGGTGGAGGCCCAGGGGTTCAACTCCGTCGTCCGCAGCGGCATCGAAATCCCGCTGGGCGCGACGATCTCGGTGCCCTTCCAGTTGAGCCCGGGTGGCCAGACCATCACGGTTGTTGGCGCCGCGCCCATCATTGACACCAAGAAGACTGAAACCGGCGCGGTCATCGGCGACACGCTGATCAACAGCATTCCCCGCGGCCGTGACGCCGGTGG
>JBBIMN010000073.1:0-9161 GCA_037444385.1 Acidobacteriota bacterium
AGTCCAACGGGATTCTCGGTCGCCTCGAGGGAAGCGCGGTGTGGGTGAACGATCCGCGTATTTCCCGCCGCCATGCGGAGTTCAGACGGGCGCTGGACGGCTCGTGGACGATCACCGACTTGAAAAGCGCCAACGGAACCTTTATAAACGAGACGCGCCTGCTCGACGCGGCTTCGCTGAAGCCCGGAGACCGCATTCGCGTGGCCGAAACGGTATTGCGCGTTGTGCCTTGACATGGCGCTCAGTTCTTGTATCATAACAAGCGTAGGGAAGTAGGAGCGGTTGTTTAGGCTAAACTGGGTTTTGACAGATGGAGGCCGAGGATGGCAAACGGACAGAAAAGCTGGTTGGTGGCTCTGTTGCTCTGCTTTTTTCTTGGTTCATTGGGTGCCCATCGTTTCTATGTTGGCAAGATGGGAACGGGCGTCGTCCAGCTCATCACCCTGGGCGGATGCGGAATCTGGGCGCTGATTGACTTCATCATGATCATCCTCGGAAAATTCAAGGATGCTCAAGGCGCCGACCTCCAGAAATAGCTTTGGCGAATGGCTGACCCTCGCGGCTGGCACATTCTTCGTGCTGGCCGCGTGGGCCTTGCCTTTGGCTTGGTGGGATAAAGCGCCGTCCCTTTGTCTGATACACCGCCTCTTCGGCGTTCATTGCCCTGGCTGCGGGATGACGCGCGCTTTCCTCTATCTGCTCCATTTCAGAATCGCCGATGCGTTTAGCGCCAATTGGCGCGTAATCATCGCCGCTCCCATTCTGGCTGGATGCTTCCTGCGTGCCGCTTACGGGCGGGCCTTCGCTCTTTTCTCCGTCGCCCGCCCAAGAGTGCTGCTGAGATCCAGGCTTCGCCCTCATCCTTTCCTGCTATTCCGCGCACCCATACGGAGGCCTCGCTGCCCTGCTCGCGTTACTCAGCGGCTCTTGGGGAATAGGACTTTGAGGGCGGCGGGGAGGACTTCGATGGTGAACGGCTCGCGGACGTGGTGAAGGTTGCCGTCCGTGTGGATGTAGGTCGGACGGTTGACCGCGACGCGAAGAATGTCGGATTTGAAGAAGCGGCACTCCTCCAGCATTTCGACCTGCCTGAAGAGCACCATGGAAAGGGCGGGAATGCGCCTGGCCAAGCCGTAGTCGCCAACGAAGGTGATGTCCAGAAGCCCGTCGCGCATGTCCGCCTTGGGGCAGAGCTTGAAGCCTCCGCCGGCGAAGCAGCCGTTGCCGACCTCCACCATGACGCCCTTGCCTTTGAACTCCCAGTCCCGCCCTTGCAGGTGAAACGTCGGATTCTTGTAGGTCGGGACGAGCTTGAGGACGGTGAATAGGTAGGACAGCAGCCCCTTGATTTTCTTGACCCGCTGGTTGTGGTGCGTGACCTCGCCGTCGAAGCCGACGCCAAGGGAGTTCACGAACACCAGGTGGCCGGCGCGTCCGACGTCAATCAGCCGGGTGGAGCCCTCTTTCAGCATGCGGACCGAAAGCGGGATTTTGCCCAGAAGGCCGATAGCCCGGGCGAAGTCGTTTCCAGTTCCAGTGGGAATAAGCGCCAACGCGGTCTCGGACCGCACGAGTCCCGCCGCCACCTCGCTGACGGTGCCATCGCCTCCCATGGCCGCGACGACTTTGGCGCCCTCCTCGACGGCGCGCCTCGCAAGCTCCGTTGCTTCGTCCGGCCCCGTCGTCTGCACCACGCCGTAATCAAAGCCCTGCTTGTCCAACAGGCGTCTTACGCGCGGCAGCCATGAGAGCGTGCGCCCCCGGCCCGCCACCGGGTTGACGATGCAAACGACCTCGGCCATCTACATTCTCTCCGGGACTGGAATGCCAAGAAGGTTATTCAAGTCTCTTCTCAGCAGATGGGCGAAGAGCGCCACGGTCAGCAGGCGCGCGGCGCGCTTTCGCTCGTCCGGCTCCTGCAATACGGGAAAGGCGTGATAGTAGGCGTGGAAGGCCTGGGCCGCCTCGTAGAATTGGCGCGCGACCAGGTTCAGGTCCAGCCCGTCAACCGCGGCCTTCACCTGCACCGGCACGCGCAGGAAGCGCGTCAGGACCGCCCATGCCTCTTCATCGAAGAGGGGCGCCAGTTCGGCGAGAACGGCCTTGCCGGCTGGATCGGGAATCGCAAAGCCGTGCTCGTTGCGCGCCTTGCGCAAAATGTTCTCGGCCCGCACGCAGGCGTACTGGAGGTACGGGCCGGTCTCCCCTTCGAAAGCCAGCGCTTGGTCGAAGTCAAACGCCACCACCTGGTTCTTGCCGTACTTGAGCATGTAGTAGCGCAGGGCCGCGGCGGCGAGGGTCTTCGCGCGCCTGGCAGCTTCATCTTCGGAGAGGTCAACCTCGCGTCTACGGATCTCGTGGCTCGCCTTCCGCTCGAGGAGATCCAAGAGGGTGCCGGCTTGAACGCCAAGGCCTTTGCGCCCCGACATCTCGACGAAGGGCTTCGCCTTATCCTCTCCGGAGAGCTTGATCTGCCCCGCGTTCTCGAATTCGGCGGCGGCTTTCTGCGAAAGGGCCACCATCTCGTAGGCGAAGTGGACGGATTTCTCCGCTTCGCACGCGTGGCCCATTTGCCTGAGCCCCTCCTTCACGATCTTCTGGAGGTAAGACTGCCGCACGTCAATGACGTTGACCACCGCCTCGCCCGCGCCGAAGGAGGGGGCGCCGGGATCGGAGGCCGCCGCGCCGGTGCGCCAGATTGGGGGATAACCGGCAATGCCCGCATCGAAGCGCCGGTAGTGGAAATCCCTTCCGAGAAGGCCGAACTTCCAGAGCTGGTAGGCCATGTCCTTGCCGATGTAGGTGACGGTGCCGTTCGAGCGGACGATCACCTTGTCGGCGTCGGACATCCCCCTGAACTCGTCCGAATCGGCGAGCGCCATCACCCAGCAGCCGCGGTTCTTCTCCTCCGCGTCGTCGGGGACTTTGTGGACGGCACCGCTCTGCTTGAGCTTTTCGAAGCACGACGTCCAGAAGCCGATCTTGAGGATGTCGCTCTCGTGCGGCAGCACGTCGTAGCGGATGCCGAGCCGCTCCATCGTTCGCAGGTGGCAGCGGACCATCTCCTCGGCGATGAGGGCCGCCATTTCTGCGGTCTCGTTGTTGCCCTCTTCCATCAAGTGGAGCGTTTCAAAGCGCGCCTTCTTGTTCTCTTCGCATTGCTCGTACCACGGCGCGACTTTGGCGTAGAGGTCCCAGCAGAAGGAGTCAAACCGTCCAAGGCACGTTAAGAGCAGGCTGATAACTGGCTGTGGGTTTGCAAGTTGTTGGGGGATTTGGCACGAAGGTGATTGTAAATGGTTTTCCCAAGCTCTCATTTGGTCCTGGAAAAAGTCATCTGGCATACTCGGTGCAGATGCACAAATGCGAATGATAGTCTTTACACCCGATACCTTCAGACCCAGTATCCTCTCAAACCCCACGACGACGTCCGCGACCTGGACGCCGGTGTCGTCAATGTAGTTCTGGACCTCCACGCCGCGGTTCAGGAAGCGCAGGCAGCGGACCAGCGTGTCGCCCAGGACGGCGTTTCTCAGGTGTCCCACGTGGGCAGCCTTGTTGGGGTTGATGTTGGTGTGCTCGACGATGACCTTGCCCCCGACGCCAGCCGGCACGAAGCGGCCATTCAAGAGTTGATCCAACGCCCAGGCCCGGTCCACGAAGAGGTTCAGGTAGCCACCGGCCGAGCGCGTCTCGCGCACCCCCTTCAGCTTCACGGCGGCCAGATCTCCCGCGATCTGCTGCGGCGCCCGCTTCAATCGCTTTGCCAGCGCGAAACATACTGGAGTGGCGGCGTCGCCCAGTTCGGGTTTCGGCGGGAAGGTGAAAGGGATACCGGCCGGCGGCAGTTCGAGGCCGAAACGGCTCTTGATCTCTTTGGAAAGAGCCTCCTGCCACAGATGAATCGCGGTCAGCACGAACGATTCCCTTGCTCTTTCATGTCTGTTCCGCGTTCCAACTGGCGAGCGCCTCGCGGAATCGTTCAGCGAGAAGCCGCTGCGAGTCGGGGCCCTGGAGCACCGCCGCATGTCTCAGAAGCTCGTGGCACATGACCTGAATGGCCTCGGTGCCTTTTCCGTGGCGAAGGTCTTCGAGCGCCTGGCGGTGAGCCTTGAGAATGCCGCTCGCCCCCGCCTCGCCCAACACCTCGCGCCCGACGTCCCGCAACCTGGCCGAAAGATCCATAAGCGCGTTCAATACCTCATCGTCAGGAGGCGCGGGCTGCTCTTGTGGCGCGGCCTGATGCGTCTGAGGCGGCGGAACGCTCTTCGGAGGCGCTGATACGTTCTCGGCGCCGGGTGACGGCTCCTCCAAAATGACAAGCCCCATCGTCACGAGGCCGTAGAGCATTTTGGCCACCTCAAAGGTCCCGGTGCCAAGGAGCTTGGCTATCTCGCGAAGGGAATTGCGCCCGTCAATCTTGCTTAAGACAAGCCATTCCTGGGTGTTCAGGTTGATTTGTCCCTGCTTGCCATCCGGCACCTTGAATTTGGGAACAAGCTCAAGCGACGGGATGCGCTTCGAAAGGACCTTCCATTCGTCCAGCCTTCTGGCGGCTTCCATCAGCAAATTGGTATTGTTCTTGGTAATTGTGTGAGCCGGGGCAGCCTCTTCCTGGGTGAAATGAAACGTGCCTTCGCTCCACGTTGCCAGAAAGTAAATCGCCTCCTCGCCCACCATCTCGTCAGCGGCCGCGTGGACGATGCGCCCGGCCTGAAGCCAGATGACACCCCGCTGTGCGCCCTTTTGAAGGTGAAAAGCTCCGGTTTTGCCCGATACCGAGACGAGCTGTATGACATCGGGCAGGTGGAGCTCTTTGAGCGATCCCTGAAAGGTCATGGCACCCTGAAGAAGGTCCCGCGGAAATGGCGAATTTAAGCCCTTATGGCGCCGCGCTCCCGCCTAACACGGCTTGTTCAATCTAACACAGGCCGTTCAAAGGAGTCAAACAAACGGTGGAGGTGGAAGAGTAAAGTTCCCCGCCCCAAGGGGCGGGGCATCCTGCAAAGATTTTCGTGATCTCCCGGCCAGATTGCACGGCGAAACTGTTATAGAACGTACTCAGGGAATCTTGCCGGCTCATCGTCTGTTTTCTTTTTAACGCGCCTCACGCCTTCAAGGCCAGGCGCGGGAGGGAGGACCGATGAAGGTGATGTTGACCGCGAAGTCCCGCTTCTCGGCGGCCCACAGGCTCCTAAACCTTTCGTGGGACGACGCCAGAAATTACGAGGTCTTCGGCTCGTGCTACAACCCCAACGGCCACGGCCACGATTACACTGTCGAGGTCACCGTCGAGGGCGAGGTAGACCCTGCAACGGGCATGATTCTGAACGTGAAGGACCTAAAGAAGCTCGTGGAAGAACACGTCATAGCTTATGTGGACCACAAACACCTTAACCTGGATGTTCCATTTCTAGAAGGCCAGAACCCCACGGCCGAAGTGCTGGCCCAGGCGTTCTGGAAAATATTGGAACCCAGGATTCCAACGGGGAGGCTTTATGAGGTCAGAGTCCTTGAGACCGAGAACAACATTGCTACCGTCCGCCGTGGATAGCATCGAGGCGTTTCAAGAGAACGAGCCGGACAATTCCCGCGTTCTGGCGATGCCGCCAATGGGCCAGATTGCGGAGCCCGCGCGGTATCGTCTTGAGACGCTGGCCCGCGAAATGCTGGCCGAGCTGGGCGAGAACACCGGGCGCGAAGGGCTGCTGCGCACGCCGCGCAGGGTGGCCGAGTCGCTCCGTTTTCTCACCAGCGGAGCGTTCAAGGATCCAGCGGAGATACTCAATGGAGCGCTTTTTGACGCGAACGGCTACAGCGAGATGGTGCTGGTTAAGGAGATTGAATTTTACTCGCTATGCGAGCATCACCTGCTTCCGTTCTTCGGCACGATCAGCGTTGCCTACCTTCCCGGCGGCAAGGTCGCCGGGCTTTCCAAGATTCCGCGCCTGGTGGATCTCTTCGCGAGGCGCCTTCAGCTCCAGGAGCGCCTTACCAAACAGGTGGCCGATACTCTGGAGGAACTTCTCAAGCCCCGCGGAGTAGCCGTGACGGCGGCCGCCTTTCACCTCTGTATGGCAATGCGTGGCGTCTCCAAACAGCAAAGCGTGACAACCACAAGGGCCTTCACCGGAGAATTCCTTTCAAATCAGCGACTGCGCAAGGAGTTTCTCGACGCGGCCGGCCGGGGAAAGGATGGACGATGGTGAATTGTCCGGCGCCGGAGGTTTGAGGTGTCGGAGTGCCGGCGTCTCGGAGTATCGGAGTCAGGGGCGCCTGCTTTTCTCCGCCACATCGTCACACCGTGACCCCGCCACACCATTACAAACAATCCGCCCGTCAACCTATCCGTACATCGCCTGCCGCAGGTAGTATAATGAGCCCCTGGGACGAAGGGCCCTGGCGGGGGAGAATGCCATGAAGAACGAAATCGTTCTGGTCACCGGCGCCAGTAGCGGCATCGGCGAAGCTTGCGCGCGCCTGCTTTCCGAGCACGGCTACACGGTCATTCTAAGCGCGCGCACGAAAAAGAAGCTCCAGGCTATCGAGCGCGAGATGGCCGACAGCGGCAAGCGGGCCCTCACGATCGCGGGAGACGCCACCAAGGACCACGACGCCCGGAACATCGTGAACGAGTCCCTGAAAACGTTCGGGGCCATCCACGCCATCGTCCATAGCGCCGGCGTGTTCCGAATGAACCGGGTGGAGGCGACGCCCCCGGAGGAGTTCCGCCAAGTCCTCGACACGAACCTTACGTCGCTCTTCTATCTTCTGCGCCATCTTCTCCCTCACTTTTACAAGCAGAAGCGCGGCCGGGTCATAGCGATCTCTTCAATATTGGGCAAGCAGGCATATCCGCTGGAGACCGCTTACTGCGCCAGCAAATGGGGGCTGATGGGATTCCTGAGCGCTCTGCGGGAGGAGGCGCGAGAGAATGGCGTAACCGTAACGGCAATCTGCCCAGGCGCCACGCTTACTCCCGCGTGGGAGACCTATCCCAAACCGCTTCCAGAGGGAAAACTGATCGAAGCCCGGACCGTAGCGGAGACCGTGGCCTTCGCCCTGGAGCAACCGGCGGCCGCCTGCGTGGATGAACTCGTCATAACCCCCGCCAAAGGGCCGATAGAGATTTAGGTGCAGCGAAGTGTGTACTGCGGAGCGTGGAGGGAAAGCGGCACATCCGCCTCTCCACTCCGCGCCCTCCACCCTCCCCCGCTTCCCTAGTCCCTCACGGCCCCGTTGACTCCTCGGGCGGGGGAAGAAAACCTATGAAACCGTCCTTGGCGAGCCGCTTGAAAATCATCAGGGCCTGCAATTCCTGAATGGGCGAAAGGCGCAGAATCGCCTGGACCGTATTGACGCCGTTGACCCGGCTCAGGATGTAATTCTCCTGGGGGGTGAAGGTCATGTTGTTGAGTTCGGAGAGTGATTTCTGAAGGTAGGGAACGTGTTCGATGGTGAACACGTCCGAAACAAGCGTGTGCTTGAGCTCACCAAAGGCCTTCTGGACCATCGTTTCGGCGAGGGCGTTATTTGGATCGAGCGACTTGACCTGCTTGAAGGTCTCCACGCACGCCTCGAACTCGCCCGAGTTGAATTGCTTAAGCCCGTGGTTGCTTAGGAGCCGTACCTGTTCATCGGAACTCATCGTCGGAACCGCCCGCGCTTCGGGAGCTTTAACCACCTGCACGATGCCGATGCGGTACATGTCGTGAAGGGTCTTGTTCACGGCGAAGTCGTTGGAGTGAAACATCAGGCAGAGATCCAGGATTCGGCGCGGCGCCTCCATGAGCTGGATCATCCTGTTGTACAGGGGGTCGGCAAGGATCTCGCGAGTCAGGTTTTCGGGGACGATCGCGACGATCGTCTCCTCGGACGGAAACACCTTCCTGATGCGCCCCCATTCGTCGGCGCGCCGCGTGCCCTCCATGAGAATGGACGTGACATCCATGGCAATGGGGACGTGATTGCTCTGCGCCGGCACGTCGTTGTAGAACTTGAAATCCCCCTGCTCCCAAAGAAAGAGGTCGTAAATCGTCTCCTCGGCCTTGATGCGAAGGAAGCGCTGGACGTCGTCCTCGGACAGGTGGCCTTCCATCACCAGAAGCCGCCCTAGCTTGATGCCGGTTTGCGCCTGCCTCGCGAAAGCGATCAGAAGGTCATCCTCCGAAATCTTGCCGTAGGCCAGCAGGAACTGGCCGAAGTATTCCCGCGGGTCGTTGGAAGAAGACGAGACGATCTTGCCGTCGCGAAGGTATATTTCCTTTACCACTTCGCCGCGCTGGAGGATCAGTATGCCGGTCTTCTGGCTCATGGCGAGCCACTGAAGGAGGTCCGGCAACGGCATCGTGGCAAAGTCGCCGCTCAAGCTCATGCGCCAATTGTAACCGGAAACAGCGGCGGGCGCAAGCACGCCAATGGCTGTCGGCCTGGCCGGCAGCCATTGATTGCGCAAGCACGAGGAATGTTCTTAAGCCAGCGCCTGTTTGGCTCGCGCTACAAGGGCGGTGAAAGCGGCGGGGTCGCTCACCGCCATCTGGGCCAGCACCTTGCGGTCCAGCCCTATCTTCGCCTTCTTTAGGCCGTCCATGAATCTGCTGTAGCTTATGTCGTGCTGGTGGCAGAGCGCGTTGATGCGGATGATCCAGAGCCGGCGGTAATCCAGCTTCTTGACCTTCCTGCCGGCGAAGGCGAAATTCAGCGACCGTTCCACCTGCTCTTTGGCCGAGCGGTAGAGCCGGTGTTTTGCGCCAAAGTAGCCTTGGGCAAGCTTCATGATTTTCTTGCGGCGCTCAACTTTGTGGTGGCCGCGTCGAACTCGTGGCATCTTCTTTCTCCTTAACTACCAGGACGGCTTCGCGCCCGGATCAGTAACCGTACGGCAAAAGACGTTCCAGGTGGTCTGAATCGGCGTGGTTCACGGTGTCAGGTGCCTGCAGGCGGTTCTTCCGCTTGCGGTCCTTGCTCGTAAGAATGTGGCGGTGGCCGGCCTTCCAGCGCTTGACCTTGCCCGTTCCGGTCACCTTGAACCGTTTGGCGGCGGACCGGTTTGTCTTCATTTTCGGCATGTTTCGCTCCTCCAGGTCTCTACGATTTCTTAGCCGGCGCCAGCAGCATCACCATCTGTCTGCCATCCATGATAGGCGCCCGCTCTATCTTTC
>JBBIMN010000074.1:0-9124 GCA_037444385.1 Acidobacteriota bacterium
AGTCGTCGTCATCTTCACCGGCGTTACGGTGCAAGGAACCCTGAGCGGCGTCGCGTTGACCGTCGCAACCGTCGTACCCGCCGATGACGTGCAGTTGTTGACCTTGGCCGTAACTGAGTTAGGTTCCCGCCGCCGCCGTTGTGGCGTTCGTGATGCTCGGGTTCTGCGCGCTCGAGGTGAAGCCGTTCGGGCCCGTCCAGGCGCAGGTCGCGCCGCTGACCGTCGAGGCCGTCAGGTTCAGCGTGGAGCCGGCGCAGATCGGTCCGTTGTTGCCAGCCGTCGGAGCCGATGGGGTGCCGTTGTTGTCCGCAGCAGAGCTGCCCGTGGTGGTGGCGTTCAGGCCGCAGCCGTTGTTGTAGCGCACGCTATAGGTGTAACTGGTCCCGCTACTCCCAGTCGTGTCGGTGTAGGATGTTGTCCCGTAAGCGATGCCCGTCTTGATCGCTGTTCCGTTTCGGAGGATGTCGTAGGTGCGCGTTCCGTAGCCGGAGTCGTACCAGCTCTGGGCGTCCTGCCAGGTGATTCTGATTCCCTGAGAACAGGAATCAATGTCGGCGGCGGTTACGGGGTTGGACTGAAGCGTCGGGGATAACGTCGAGCAGAGGACGTACACCGCGCCGGTCTGGTCGTAGGGGGCGTTGGAAAGAACGTTGGTCTGCCCGCCCCAGATGACCATCTGGCCGTAACTGTATCCCCAGATGGCGGCGTGGCCCACCCTTGCCGAGGGAGCGTTCGTTGAGGTAATGGATTGCCACGTGCCGGAGGTGTCGCCGTTGTAATAGCCTCCGTCCCCAAGCCACGACCCGTTGGCTCCGCCCCAGATGATGATTCCAGCGCTGGGGATCGAAACCTGGCTGTTCCCTGACCGGCCGCTCGGAGCGTTGTTAGTGGACATGGCATACCAGTTGGCGCCACCGTTGTTGAGGCCGCCCGAATTTAGAAAGTTGGCGTACTCGACTCCCCCCCACACGAACATCCAGTTGTTCTGCCAGTCCCAAGTGGCACTGGCTTCGGATCTGCCGGAGGGCAGGCTTCCCATGACGCCGGTGGCCGACCAGGTATCGGTCGTGGGGTTGTAGATGCCGCCGTCATTGTGGTAGACGTTCGGAGAAGTGAGCCCTCCCCAGACGATCACGCCGCTCTCGTCCCAGACCATGCAGGGATCATTACGTGAGGAGGGGGCGCCGGTCGTGGACATGGCGGTCCAGGTGTCCGTGGAGGGATTGTAGCGGCTTCCGGAAACGGCATTGGGATTCCAGATGACCAGCTCGCTGCCCGTCCAGGCGCAGGAATAGACTTGAAAGCCGGCCGGGCAGTTGGTGCCCGTGGCGGTGGCCGCCCAGGACTCGGTGGTGGGGTTATACCGCCCCCCCGAGTTCAGGGCGGTTGTTGTGTAGTCTTGCCCACCCCAGACCACCATCACCGTGCCGGTCCAGACGCAGGCGTACCACGAGCGTCCGACGGGCGCGCCGGTCGTGCTGATTGAATTCCAGACCTCAAGCTGGCTCATGGGCTGTGGGGGAACCGAGGGAAGGCTGTAGGCGTAGGACACGCTGTCCGACGGGACGCATTCTTCATTCGCGAATCCCGCCCGCGCATTCTCCCACCAGACGCTGAACGGGATTTTCTTCCAGCTCATCGTCCCGACGCGGATGCGGTTAGGCCCGGCCTTGATGACCGCCTGCACAAAATAGTGTTCGCCTCCATCCTGGAACTTGCCAATTGCTCCTGACAGGGCTGACGGGTCTTGGAAGCATGATCGGCCGAAGGCCGCGCCCAGCGACTTTAACTGTGCCTGCCACATCTCCGGCTCGCGGCGAATGATTCTCTGATGCAGATCTTCCTCCGAGCGGGCGGCCCCTTCTCCCTTGGGCACGAGCCGGTATTCCACCTCGTGATACTCTCCCGAGAGAGTTTTTAGCGCTTGGGGATCGGCGAGCCCGGCCAGTTCATCCAGGGCCTTCTGCCTGAGAGAGCCATGAATCTTCTCGTCGGCGTAGTAGTGCGCGCGCAGGCGGTTCTCCGCCAGGACCGGCCGGGCCACGGCTTCGGCGATCAGCGCCGGGTCGTTGCCGAGGGCGGCCCAGAGTTCGCGCAGGCGGTCGGGCATTTTGGTGGAGAGCGCCTCCCGGTTCCCAAATTCCGCGATGGAAGCGGGATGCCTTCGGCGACGGTTGTGCTGCGCCGAAAGAGAAAACCTTTATTGCCTGACTGGGAGGGCCATTCCCTCCCCCTCCGCTGGCAAAGCCAGCCGGAGGGACCCCCGCCCTTGGGTGCCCTCTTCGCCTTCGGCTCGATGGCTCCCCAATCCCTTTTGGGTGAACGGCCATTTTGGCTAAACGACGTGCTCATCGGCATTTGGGGGCACCGTTGCAGTTCCATCGCGGGATTGGGGCGGTTCATTTCCGCCTGAAGCTGTTCAGGGGTAACCGGATCACCATAAAGCGAGCTAAGGGCGGCGCTCATTCGCAGGGGATCACCGGCCTGCCGCGAGAGCGCCTCTTGCGTGACGAGATTCTCAAAGAGCGGCTTGGGCGTTGGATTTTCTTTCGGCCAGATGCGGTGGTTGTAGTAGACCCGCTCGATCGCCTCCTGTGCCTTCACGCGCTCCTCGAAGGTCAGAGGCTGTCGCGCGGCTATTACATGGCAGACCAAGAACATCGTCACTGCGCTTGCTAGGATAACTTTCAAGTTCATCGCCAACTCCCTTTATGCTGAGATCTTACTGCAACCGCGAATGATATTCAAGACGCAGCCGCACATCTTTATCCTTCGTGACATCGTGGTGGTGAGGATGCTTTTCGCGAAGCGGCGGGGGGCGGGGCGTGGTATGCTTTTACGGAGGAGGTGGCGATGGCTGAAGCCCCCAAAACCTTTCCGTGCCCGCAGTGCGGCGGGCAGCTTGCCTGGAACCCGGCGGTGCAGGAGATGGCCTGCTCATACTGCGGCGCCAACGTTCCGGTTCCAAAAGAAGGCCCTTTTCAGGCCCAGGAGCACGACCTTCTCTCGTTTCTCGAGGAGCATCCCAAGGCCAAGGGCTACGGCGTCGAGCTGAAAACGCTTTCCTGCAAGCAGTGCGGCGCCACCGTGCAGCTTCCGCCGAGCGGGCGCCGGGACCTCTCATGCCCTTTTTGCGACACCCCTTACGTGGCGGAGGATATAGCGAGCCAGCCAGCAGAAGGCATCGTTCCGCCAGAATCGCTCATCCCGTTCAAAGTGGCAATGGCCGAATGCCAGGAGAAGTTTCGCAAGTGGATAGGCAACGGCTGGTTTCGTCCGAACGACTTAAAGGCGATGGCGCGCCTTGACAAAATCACGGGGCTCTACCTCCCTTTTTTCACTTTTGACGCTCTCGCGCAAAGCGTCTGGAACGCCATGGCCGGCTTCTACTACTACGTCACCGAGCGCGTGGAGGTCGAGGAGAACGGCGAAACGGTCTGGCGCGACAGGCAGGTGCAGAAGGTCCGCTGGGAGCCGGCATCGGGGACGAGGAGCGACTTTTACGACGACGTCCTCGTGCCTGCCGTCAAAGAGGAGAGGATCAACCTGATCCTCAAGGTCTACCCCTACGACACGAAGAACGGCCTGGTCGCTTACGACACGCGCTACCTCGCTGGCTTCGGCATCTTGAACCCCGACATGGAGCTCAAGTTCATCTGGCAGATCGCCAAGGGCAACATCGAGGCCGACCAGGTCTCCAAGTGCAGCAGCGACGTGCCGGGCGACACCCAGCGCGACCTCGTTGTCAACACGAAGCTCTCGGAGCAGACCTTCAAGCACCTGCTCTGCCCGCTCTGGGCGGGCTCTTTCAGGTACAAGGGAACGGTCTACAACTTCGTCGTCAACGGCGAGACGGGCGCGCTTTACGGCGACAAGCCTTGGAGCTGGGTCAAGATCGCGCTGGCGGCCATCGCCGCGGCGGCCATCACGGCGGCAGCCTACTACTTCCTGGGAAGGCGATGACGGCGCAAGCGACGCTCCCGGAGAAGGCGAAGGTCCTCGTGAGGCTCCCCAACTGGCTTGGGGACGCCGTCCTCTGCACGCCTTCGCTCCAAGCGCTTTCCACGGCTCATCCCGGATGGGAGCTGGCCGCTCTGGTGAAGCCGGGCCTGCAGGATGTCGTTCGGACGCTTCCTGGGATTGCCAAAGTTGAGGTGATCGGAGGCGCCACGCTTCAAGCCGTCAGGCGGCAGGCCAGGGATTTGAAGCAGGCGCGCTTCGATGCCGCCATCATTTTTCCAAAAGGATTCCGCGAGGCGTTGTTGGCGAGGCTGGCCGGAATTCCGGTCCGCTGCGGCCTTGACACCGACCACAGGAGCTTTCTGCTTACACACCCGGTTTCGTTCACGAAAGATGACTGGCACCTCCACCACGCGAAGCAGTTCGCCAAGGCGCTTTCGCCGTTTGGCTTGGATATAGAGAATCATCCTCTCTCTTTTCCGTTGACCGGCGAAGATCAATCTCTGGCGGAAAAGGTCCTGTCCGAAGCGGGCCTTCTCAATGAGCCGTTCGCCGTTTTTCATATAGGCGCGAGCAAGCCGCCGAGGGCGTGGCACTCCGAGCGGTTCGGCGAAATTGGAAAACAACTCTTTGAAGCCAGAGGCGTCACGCCGGTTCTTGTTGGCGGCCCAGGCGATGCCGGGGCGCACGCCCGTTTCCGCAAGGCTTGCCCGAAGGCTGTTGATCTTGCCGGGAAGACCTCTCTTCGCTCAATGGCGGCCGTTGTTTCGCGCGCGACGCTCTTCGTCGGCAACGATTCCGGCCCGATGCACATAGCCGCGGCCGTCGAGGTCCCCGTCGTTGCCGTCTTTGGCCCAGGCGCGCCGCACAAAACCGAGCCATATCTTCCATCGGCGCGCTTTCGAGTCGTCTACGCCGCCCTGCCCTGCTCGCCCTGCCGCCAGGCCTTCTGGCAGGAGTGCCGCCCGTCAAGGGCTGGAAAGCCCCCATGCCTCGAAGCGATAAACACGGAAGCCGTCCTATTCGCCTGCGAAGAGCTTCTTGGGAGTGGGCGCGGTGGTACACGAAGCGAATCACGAGTCCAATACAATCCAAGTCAGAGCTTCAGGTGAGGCTCCCGGCCAGCGATCTACCACGGTTCCGGCCAAGGCGACAGATTGTACCGGGGACGCCAACAGGCTGGCGGTGATCCTGCGCGCCTGCAACATCCCGGTGCGCGTGATGGCGTGCTACCTCATTGGAAATCCGCTCCGAACACACTACGAAGCCGAGGTCTATATCCCGGCCGAAGGCTGGCTTCTCCTTGACGCTCTTCTTCATGGGGCTCGCGGCACCGCTTGCCCAGGGGAAGCTGGAGAAGGCAGGGCTTTCGGACACTCCCCAAATCGTGCACCAAGGCGGACCCCCTTTAACCGCCCGCTTCATCGCTTCTGAGGAGGCGACATGCCTAGCTACGCGGCCATCCTAAATGCGCTAAGTGCTCAGTTTCGGAAATACGGTGACGCACCGAGGGCGCCCCGCCGCGCCCGCCGGGCAAGGCGCGAGGACGCCGGCGTACTTGCCGTGCGCCAAGCCCGAGCAACGCCGCCCCGCGGGATGCAGCGGCGGCCGAATGCCAGCGTATTTCCGGAACGGAGTACTAAGGCGGGCCGGGACTCCAATTCCAGCCGGCGATCTGTGGATAGCGACAAGCGCGATGCAGCACGGCTTCAAGGTCCTCGCGACCGGCGCGCATTTCGCGAAAATCCCCCATGTTCTTTGGGCTTGACCTGGCAAAACAACACGGCGTTCGTGGCGCCGCCTTCTTGCGCATCATCCGCGCCGTTCAATTTGACCGCGAGGGGAGCGCGGGCTTATCATACCCACCTGTGTAGGGGGTGCGAGCAAGATGGAAAATCTTCAGGCGACGCCGCTGAACTCGGAGCACCGGGCCCTCGGGGCGAAGATGGTGAATTTCGGCGGTTGGGACATGCCGGTCCAGTACACGTCCATTCTTGACGAGCACGTGGCGGTGCGTACCCGCGCCGGGCTTTTTGACGTAAGCCACATGGGCGAGATTTGGATCGAAGGGCCCAAGGCGCTCGGCCTCGTGCAGTTCTTATCGAGCAACGACGCATCGAAGCTGGCCGTTGGGCAGATACACTACGCCGGGCTTCTGACCGAAAACGGCTGCTTCGTGGACGACATGCTCGTTCACAAGATGGCGGATGACAGGTACCTGCTGGTGGTCAACGCCTCCAACACCGACAAGGATTTCGCCTGGGTCCAAAAAAACGCCGAGGGTTTCGGCGCGAAAGTGACCAACGCCAGCCCGCAAACGGCGCAGATAGCTATTCAAGGGCCGCGAGCCATAGAGATACTTCAGCCTCTCGTCCCCGACGCCGACCTTTCAGCCGTCAAGTACTACTGGTTCGCCTACGGCACGCTGCTCGGCGAGAAGCGCCTGCTTGCGCGGACGGGTTACACGGGAGAGGACGGTTACGAAGTTTACCTTCCTCCACCCAAAGCGGCGGAGCTCTGGCGTCTGCTGCTTGAGCGCGGCAAGGCCTACGGTCTTATTCCAGCCGGCCTTGGCGCCAGGGACACGCTCAGGCTCGAAGCGTGCATGGCGCTTTACGGCAACGACATTGACGACACGACGACGGTGCTCGAAGCCGACCTGGGCTGGGTCCTGAAACTTGGCAAGGGGTGCGATTTCAACGGCAAGGCGGCGCTGGAGAAGCAGAATGCCGCTGGCGCCGGGCGAAAGCTGGTGGCCTTCGAACTCACGGAAAGGGGCGTCCCGCGCCACGGAATGGAGTGCTATTCCGGCGGAGAGAAGGTAGGCCACGTCACGAGCGGCACGCAGGCGCCCTTCCTTAAGAAACCTCTGGGCATGTGTTACTTACCCACGGCTCTCGCTCAGCCGGGCACGGCGTTTGAGGTGGACATAAGAGGCAAGCGCGCGGCGGCCAAGGTCGTACCGAAGCCACATTACAAAAGAGCGAAATAAGGGACGCGATTCGGCTTAACGCGAACGAACAGGGAGGATCAGATGAACATCCCGTCCGGTTTGAAGTACGCGAAAACGCACGAATGGATCAAGGCCGAGGGCGGCGTGGGAACGGTTGGCGTCACCGATTTCGCGCAGCGCGAGCTGGGCGACATCGTTTTCGTCGAGGCGCCTCAGCCCGGAGATACTGTTGCGGCGGGGACGCAGATGGGAACCGTCGAAAGCGTCAAGGCTGTTTCTGAGCTGAATTCCCCGGTTTCCGGAACGGTGGCCGAGGTGAACGATGAACTGGCCGGCCACCCCGAGTATCTGAACCAGGACCCTTACGGCCAAGGCTGGATCGTGAAGGTGGCGCTCTCTAATCCCAAGGAGCTTGACAGCCTCATGGACGCGGACGCCTACGGAAAGTACGTAGCCGAGAGCGCGCACTAGAACGTAGCGGCGTTCCAGCCGCGAAGAATAAAAAGTCCAAGAACGCCGGGTCTGAAAAGGAGGCTCCATGCACTACCTTCCCGCGAGTGGTGAAGATGTTAAGAAGATGCTTGAAGTTATCGGCGCGCCGGACGTGGAGACGCTCTTCTCATCCATCCCGCAGGAGTTGCGTCTTTCAAAGCCGCTGGCCGTGCCTTCCGGCTTGGCCGAATCGAAGGTTAAGGAACGTTTCGCGCTGCGGGCCATGAAAAACACGGTTGCTTGCTGTTATCCCTGCTTTCTCGGCGCGGGCGCCTACGACCATTACGTTCCAGCGGCGGTTGACGCGGTGCTTTCCAGAAGCGAGTTCTACACCTCATACACGCCTTACCAGCCGGAGCTTGCGCAGGGGACGCTTCAGGCGATCTTCGAGTTTCAGACGATGATGGCGGACTTGACGGGCATGGACGTTTCAAACGCTTCGCTTTACGACGGAGCGTCCGCCACCGCCGAAGCGGCGCTGATGGCGAGCCGCATCCGCAAAGGCAGAAAAATCCTCGTGGCGCGCTCGCTTCATCCAAGCTACCGCGCGGTGCTTAAAACTTACGTGAAGTACCTCGGGCTAGTGGTCGAGGAAATTCCATTCGGGAGCGATGGCCGCGTTGACATTGAGGCCTACGCCAAAGCCGCCGCGGGCGCCTGCGTTTTTCTGGTTGGGCAGCCGAACTTTTTCGGCGTCGCCGAAGACATCAAGGCCATCGCGGATGTCGCGCCGCAGGGTGAAAAGCCGCTTCTGGCCGCCGTCGTATCCGAAGCGCTTTCGCTAGCGGCCATCGAGCCTCCCGGACGGCGAGGCGCCGATCTTTGCGTTGGCGACGCCCGCTCCTTCGGCCTTCCAATCGGTTTCGGCGGCCCCAATCTTGGCTTCATGACCGCGAAGAAGGAACTCATGAGACAGATGCCGGGGCGCATCTGCGGAGAGACGGTGGATGCTGACGGCCGCCGCGGCTTCGTCCTGACGCTCACGACGCGCGAACAGCACATCCGCCGCGAGAAGGCGACATCGAACATCTGCTCCAACCAGGGGCTCTGTATGCTTGGCGCCACCGTATACCTTGTCCTCATGGGCCGCAAAGGGCTGACTGAACTCGCGAGGCAGAACCTGAGCAAGGCCGAATATCTAAAGAGGGCGCTCGGCGCGAGAGGAGTAAAACCTCTTTTCAGCGGGCCGACCTTCAACGAGTTCGCGGTATCAATCAAGGGCGCCTATAAACTGAATGAATCGCTCTTCAAAAAAGGAATCATCGGCGGCTATGCTATAGGCGGAGACTACCCGGAGTTCAAGGACGGCTACCTGCTCTGTGCGACAGAGCGAACAACTAAAGATGGCTGCGACAAGCTTGTTGCTGAGTTGGGAGGCGCCGAATGAGCCGGAACATTGAAGAAAAGCTCCTCTTCGAGTTGGACAGCCCCGGGCGACGGGGCGCGTCGCTCCCCGATCTGGATGTTCCCGAAGTCTCCTTTTCCAAAGCCCTCGGCTCGCTGGCGCGCTTGCAGGAGCCCGAAGCTCTTCCCGAGATGAGCGAAGTTGACGTTGTCCGCCATTTCACGAGGCTTTCCACCTACAACTACTCCGTGGACTTCGGTCTCTATCCGCTTGGCTCCTGCACCATGAAGTACAACCCGAAGATCAACGAGGCGGTCTGCCGCTATGAAGGGCTGTCCGGCGTCCACCCGTTTCAGGATGAAGCGGCGGCGCAG
>JBBIMN010000075.1:0-9081 GCA_037444385.1 Acidobacteriota bacterium
GTCAGCCCATTGAAGAGCTATACGCCGCAATCCTTCTACCAGGAGTTCATGGGAGCGCCTCTCGACGACTACGTCCCATTCATAAGCTATCCCGGCAAGCCCGAGAACGCGATGCTGCGCTTCGCCTGGAACCGAGATTCAGCCGATGGCCCCGACATGGAGGCGCTCAACATATCCACCACGCTAATGCAGAAGATGGCGCTCGCTTCGATCATGAACGACCAGGCGGTATGGTTCTGCTGCAACTCCTCGGTCCAGCGCAACAGCAAGGCCGGCCTGTGGGACATGGGAGTGCAGGACTACAACAGCCTATTTGGCATTGACTTTACGATGAGCAAGGAGGACCAACTCCGCTATTTCGACGGGGCGCCAAATCACTGCATGGTGCTGACCGGAGTGGACGTCCAAGGCGGAGAGCCTGCAAAGTGGAAGGTTGAGAATTCATGGGGAGACAAGCGAGGCCGCGAGGGGTGGTGGACGATCACCCGCTCATGGTTCGACGCGAACGTCTACGAAATCCTGATCAACAAGAAGTACGTCCCGCAGGAGATATTGAAGCTCACGTCGCAGGAGCCCATCGTGATGCCGCCCTGGGACCCGTTCAGCAACTAGGAGCGGACGCGGGGACGGAGTAATGACGTAACGGAGGATCGGAGTGACGGCGTAACGGAGAAAGGAAAGTGCAGCCGGCACCGATGCCCCGCCCCCCCGATACACCGTTACTGTACGCGCAGTGATGCGGAAACGAGGGGGGGATGGGGGAGGCCAGGCGAGGAAGGCGAAGATTGCAGGAGCAGTCTCCAGGCCGCGATTGGTGCTCTTTTCAACGCCGGCTTTCCATGAACCCGCCAAGGGGCTTGAATCGGCCTGGCTGGCGTAGGAACATAGATACGGTGCGGCGGACCCCCCGCCGCGCTTCATCATCCCTCTCCCCCGGAGCGCGAAATGCGCTCCGGGGGCTCCCATTTTCTCCGCGCCCTCAGGGCAAGACGGCTCGCTCCGGTGCTTCGCCTGCCATGAGTTCCGCATGCTCAGAAGCTGATTCACCACAGAGATGGATTGCGCCATTCCGGCTTGTCCGGAATCTAACAGCGCGCGGGCACTCCTCGCGCCTCCGGCGCTCTTCGGAGCCGCTCAGACCGCGCGCAGGAAAGCGGAAGGGCGCACAACAAGAAAAGCGATCCGTTTTCCTCCGCGTATCCTCTTGCGGCCCCTCGCCCTTCGCCTGCCTGCGCCGCCTGCCTGTGCGGTGCACGCAAACAGGCGGCGGGCAGGGGCTTTTCGGAAGGCCCGCATTTGCGCATCGTTTTTCTTTTCGCACCGCGCTCCATGCGCATCGTTGTTGCAAACGCTTTCGCATCACCACCGTGATACAATTCCCGCCAGAGTAGTAATTGTTTTTTTCTTTTCGGCCTTCGGCCATATCGGCATCTGGAGATGCCACCTACAGCGCCGCGAGGCGGCAGCCGAGCGCTATCGAGAAGAACTTGGATTCCTCGGTGTCGGCGCGGCTCGTCAGAACGCATGGAGCCGTGGCGCCCGTAACGGCCGCAGCCAGTTTCGCGCCAGCAAGCAGCGTGGCGGTCTTGTAAAAGACGTTGCCCGTCTCGATGTTGGGGAAGACCAGTACGTCGGCGTCTCCTCCCACAACGCTTTTCAGCCCTTTTATGGCGCACGCTTCGGGGCTCAAAGCCACGTCCAGGGCCAGGGGGCCGTCCACCATAGCGCCCTTGATCTGTCCGCGCTCGGCCATCTTCGCGATGACGGCCGCATCAAGCGTGGCTTGCATTTTTTCGGAAACTTTTTCGCTGGCCGCGAGCACGGCCACCTTTGGCGTCTCGATGCCGAAGCTCTTCGCGGCGGCCACGCAGTACCCGGCAATTTTCACCTTCGCCTGCAAATCGGGAGATGGTATAACGGCCACGTCGCTCACGAAGAGGAGTTTGCCGTGGCTCCTCTGATAAGCCGGGAGTTCCAAAACAGTGAGGTGGCTCAAGACGTTTCCTTTGGTAAGAAGCCCGCTCTCCTTGTCAAGGATGAGCCTCATGTAAGCATCGCTCGATATCATGCCTTTCATCAGCACCTGCGCCTCGCGTGAGCGCACCATGTCCCTGGCGATTTCCCCGGCCGCCTTTTCATCTTTCTCGTCTACTATGGTGAACAGCTTTGCGTCAATGCCGAAGCGCGCGCAGAGGCTGGCGATTCTTTTACCGTCGCCCACCAAAACCATGGTGGCAATCTTGCCGGCCGCCGCCTTCGCCGCTGCCTGGATCGTGTTTTCATCGTGGCCAGCGGCCACCGCGACTCGTTTTGGGGCTTCGCCTTTGAGCGTCTCCACCATCTGGCCAAGCGTTCTAATAGGATTCATTCGCCCTGCTCCTTGACCGTGTATTCGCGAACGTTCTCTTTGCCTGAAAGCACGCGCAGCGCGCCCTTCACCAGCGCCACCATCTCATTTTCTCCCGGATAGACCGTCACTCCGCACGGGACGGCCGATGTATAGCTCTTGATTTTGGCGACAAGAGCCTCCGAGCGGGCCATGCCGCCGGTAAGCAGTATCTGGTCAACCCGTTCGCCTTCAAAGGCCGGAACGAGGGAGGCGATCCATTTGCCGATCTGGTACGCCATCGCGTCAAAGACGGTGGCCGCCCACGCGTCGCCTTCGGCGATGAGCCGCTCCACTTCCCTGAGGTCCGAAGTGCCAACGAGGTCCACAAGTCCTCCAGCTCCCTTGTTGAGCTTCTTAAGTTCGTCTTTCGTATAGCGGCCGGAGAAGCAAAGCGCGATGAGCGCGCCGACGGGAAGCGAGCCTGAGCGTTCGGGCGTAAAGGGGCCTTCCCCGTCAAGGCCGTTGTTGACGTCAACGTACCTTCCTCGGTGGTGCGCGCCTATCGTTATTCCGCCGCCCATGTGGCAGACGATGACATTGACCCTTTCGTAGAAGGTCTCGTTCTCTTCCGCGTAGCGGCGCGCCGTGGCGATCTGGTTCAGCGCGTGGCTGATCACCTTGCGGCGGATCGCCTTGATTCCCGTGATCTTCACCCTGTCGGGCGCTTCGTCAACGACAACCGGGTCAACGATGAAGGCCGGTTTGCCGGCCACCTTAGCCAATTCATGGGCGATCAGGCCACCGAGGTTCGAGGCGTGGTCGCCGCCGAAACCGGCGCGAAGGTCTTCCGCCATTGCATCGCCAACTGCATAGGTGCCGTGTGGCATGGGCCTTAAAAGGCCGCCTCGCCCGGAGACGGCGTCCAGCTCTTCGATACGCACGTTCGTTTCGCGCAAGGCATTTTCGATGGCGTCTTTGCGAAAGCCAAACTGCTCCGTGATCTTCCTGCCGGCAAAGGGCGCCAGTTCGTCTCTCGTGTGCTGTATCTCGCGGGAGAAGACCTCCTGGCCTCCTTCGTAGATCGCGATTTTCGTGGAGGTGGAGCCGGGGTTCACGGCAAGCACCCGGTAGCGCCTGAAGAAGGTGTCCTTCGGCGTGCGAGCCCAGTGGCCGAAACGGTGGGTTCTTACGACCGACGCCTTCACAGCGAGGCGGATGTCCTCCGGGGTGCAGTCCATAGCCAGGTCCACGCCGCGAAAGCCAAGGCCAAAGAGGACGGGAAACTTCTTGGCGTGAGGAAAGCGGACGGAGTAAAGGTGGTAGAGAAGATTGCCCGATTCAAGGTTCGGCGCGATGATGACGTTCGCGCCTCCGTCCCATCCATCGTCCGCCCCTTGGCCGTAAAGTTGAGCGGAGCGCTTCGAAAGCGCCACGTTCATCTTGACCTCGCCCGCGATCTGGACCGTCCTGAAGCGGGGGTTTGTCTTGATCCGTTCCGCTATCAGTCCTGGAATGATCTCCATGGCTTTGCGGATGCGATCGGGCGACGGCCCCTCGTCCGAACCCCGGTTTGAATAAGAGATGATGGCGCCGTGGATCTCCGGCAGGATCTCCTCGGGGATTAAATCGCGCGCGACCGCGCAGGTGCCCACGGCCACGTGGGCCAGCACTTCCGGAGTCATCGTGGCATTGACCCCCACGTCTCCGAAAACAACTATGTTGTGGGGGAAATAGCCGTCGGGGTGGTCGTCCGAAAGGACAAAAACGCCCGTCTCGGCGACAACCGGCCGGTTGGCAAGAAGATCCACCATCGGACGAAAGAACTCCTTCGCCTCGTGCCTGGCGCCACCCACGACCATGTCGGCGTGGCCAAGCCGCACGGCGTAGATGCCGAACCGTCCCGGTTCCGCGGCCAGCCTTCGTGCTTCGCCCATATCTCGCGCGGCCCCCCGGCTACCGCCCGTCCGCAGGCACTCTTTAGCGAAGTCTTCGGTCAGGTCCCCCCGCTTTGCGATATCAACGAAGGCGCTTTCCGAGAAAGCGAATTCCAGACGGTTGGGATCGAGATGGCCGAGCGATTTGGCGGCCAACTCCCGCACCTCCTCCTCGCGGGCGAGAAATACGGGACGCGCGAAGCGCGTAAGGTAGCACGCGGCCTCAACCACGCGCGCGTCCATCGCCTCGGTGAAAATCACCGTCGGGCGGTCCTTCGCCAGAGCCAGGATTTGCCGGTCAAAAGACCCTTCGATATCGTACATGCCGGTTACCTCGCATTAGCAAATCCGGCCCACCCTTGGCGCCGCGGTAAGAAGATCATTGATTATACACCACCAACGCGCATTATCACGCTGTTAAAAGTTTCGGCACGGCGTTTAGTTAAAGCTGGGGAGGAGATGCGAATATTGAACGGCGGCCAATTATACAGAGCGCCATGCTTCCCCATAACGTCGCATATTTATGACGCTCTGTATATTTGGACGTGGACGGCCATGATTGGAGGAGCGGCCGCAACTGCTTAAAATCGTGAAGCGCTCGATGCGGGAACTCAAGCTAGGGGCGCAAGCAGAAGACGCTGTCTCCTACGGCGCCCCCTCTGGTTGGCTTCTCTTCTGCAAGATGATCGTCATGCCCGACGTGGCCAGTTCCTCCTCAGGATAGATCGCTTTGAGTTTTATGAAGGGGAACGGTTCTCCGCTCTCGCCGTCCCGCGTCCTTTATCATCTCTCATCTTTCATCCAACTTTTCTAAAGTCCCGTTCCGAACAGTGACGCCTCTTCGGCGCCGAGGATTTGGAGAAGGCGGCCTGCGAGGTAAAGGCTGCCTGCGGCGGCGACGCTGCCTTTTGGGCCTACAAAGGCGCGGGCCTCTTCAAGCGCCTTCTGGGCGCCGGGCACTATTCGGACATTCCCCCCCCACGATGCGTTCGAGGCGATCTCCTCGGGGGCGGCACAGCGCTTCATCGGAAGGCTGGTAAGCCAGACGGCGTCGAAGGCGGGCGAAAGGATGTTCGCCATTTCGGCGAAGGGTTTGTCTTTCATGCAGGTGAAAACGAGCGCCCTGGGGTTGGACAGGCCTTGCGCGAAACGGGCGAGCGCGGCGCAGCCGTCGGGATTGTGGGCGCCATCCAAATAGGTCGCGGGCGAATCCAAAACGCGCTGAAGCCTTCCAGGCCAGCGGGCATGGGCGACGCCGAAGGCAATCGCGGAATCGGGAATGTTCCAACCCTCGCTTCTCAGAATCAGCGCGGCACGGGCCGCCAGGACGGCGTTTTCAACCTGATGTTCTCCATTGAGCCCTGGCGGAGGAAGCATCACGTCTCCCTCAGGGCACTTCAGACTCCAGCCATTTTGCCAAGCCTCGACCAGCGCCTCTTCGGGCACAGCAAGAGGCGTTCCGAGTTTGGCGGCTTGCCCGCGCAGCGCCTCAAGCGCGCCAGGATGGCGAGCGCTGGTTACAGCTTGGGCGCGGGGGCGAAAGATGCCGGCTTTTTCCAAGGCGATGCTTTCGGCCGTCTTACCCAAAAACTCCTGGTGATCAAGTCCGATGGAGGTCACAACCGAAAGGACCGGCTCCACGATGTTCGTGCAGTCGAGTTTTCCTCCAAGGCCAACTTCGAGGACGGCGATTTCCACGCGCGCTTCGGCGAAAGCAAGAAACGCGGCCAGCGTAAGGGCTTCAAAAAAAGTTGGGGGCGCTTCGGCCTCTCCGCAAAGTTCGCCCCCCTCAAACGCCAGACGCACATTTGATAACGCAAGGGCGAAAACATCGCGGGAGACGATCTCGCCTTCAAGGCGGATGCGTTCGCGCACGTCAATGAGGTGTGGCGAGGAGTAGAAGCCGGTCCTGAGTCCGGCATCGCGCAATGCCGCTTCAAGGATGGCGCAGACCGACCCCTTGCCATTTGTTCCAGCCACGAGGACGGAGGGAAATGTCTTTTGCGGGTCACCGAGGCGCTTGGCCAGAATGCACGTGTGGTCGAGGCCCGCTTTAATCCCGAACGAGGCAAGTTCGTTAAGCCATGCCAGCGCCTCCTGATAATTCATCACGGAGCGGCGGGCGGCGGCGCTTTGGTGAAGAGTGCAAGAAGGCTCACAAGCGTGCGCTTCATCTCGGCCCTGTGCACGACCAGGTCGAGCATTCCCTTTTCCAACAGAAACTCGGAGCGCTGGAACCCCTCGGGCAGTTTCTGCCGTATGGTCTGCTCGATGACGCGCGGGCCCGCGAAGCCTATCAGCGCCTTCGGTTCGGCGATGTTGATGTCACCCAGCATGGCGAAAGAGGCCGTGACGCCCCCCGTGGTCGGGTCGGTCATGATGGAGATGTAAGGGAGATGCGCTTCGTGAAGCCTCGCGAGGGCGGCTGAGATTTTGCCCATTTGCATGAGCGAGAAGACCGACTCCTGCATTCTCGCTCCGCCCGAGCAAGCAACGATAATCAGCGGCAGCTTCTCGGCCAACGCCCGTTCCGCTGCGCGGGTGATCTTTTCACCGACGACGCTGCCCATTGAGCCGCCCATGAATGCGTATTCCATGCAACATATAATTACGCGGATTTTGCCCATAGTCCCGACGGCGCTGATCAGGGCGTCCTTTTCGGAAGTGGCCGCCTGGTACTGAATTATCCTGTCCTTATACCGTTTTTGATCCTTGAAGTTGAGCGGGTCGGCCGGGCCGACGCCCGCGTCGAACTCCTCGCAGGTGCCTTCGTCAAAAAGAGATTCTAGCCTGCGCCTGGCGGAAATGCGGAAGTGATACCCGCACTTGGGGCAGACTTCGCAATTTTCCGTGACCGTTTTGGCGAACATGATCTGCCCGCACGAGTCGCACTTCAGCCACATACCTTTCGGGACGTGAACCGCCCGTTCCGACTCGTTTACCGCTTCCGGTTTTTGCTTCTTCCGAAACCACATATTGCCCAGGACCCTCCCTTCGGCCCGACAAGTATATCGGAAAGCAACCTGGTTCGGAAGGCCACATCAAGCACGAGCCTCGTATAAAGCGCAGCATGTTCATCGCGGAATTCGGAGGTTGTGGTATGCTATGCGACAGGAGGCGCCATTGCGCCTGGTTCGTTGGGCCATATATTTGGCAAGCCTTGGAGCCGGAGTTGTTATAGGCGTCTGGCTAGTCCTGGGTTTCGCCTCGCACAGCACGGGCGTGACCGTGCCCCAGGTGGTCGGGCTCAGCGACGACCAGGCGCGCTTTCAAGCGGAGCGCCAAGGGCTCATTTTTCAGGTCGAATCGGAGCGGTATGACCTGGCCATTCCGCGCGGGCGGGTCGCGAGCCAGGCTCCCGGCGCAGGCATGGCTGTGAAAAAGGGGCAGGCGCTAAGGGTCATCATGAGCAAGGGGCTGGACAGCGTAACGGTTCCAGAATGGCGCGGAGTCGGCTTGAGCCAGGCACAGGTTCACGCGCAGCAGACCGGGCTTAAGGTATCCAGCGTCGCCTACATGCGGTCAGCTCTGCCTCCCCAGGTGGTTATCGCCCAATCTCCAGCGCCGGGCGCCATCGTGGCCAGGGATTCGGAAACCTCCCTCCTTGTCAGCGCGGGGCCTCCTGCTTTTACTTTCGCAACACCCGACTTCACCGGCGTTCGCCTGGAAATGGCTCAGCGCCTTCTTGGCGCCTACGGCATTCAAACCGGCCCAACGAGAACTCAGACGGTTTCGGGCGCGGAAGGCACCATCGTGGCCCAGTCTCCCCAGCCCGGATACCCCCTTGACAGAAACCAGATCGTGCAGCTTGTCGTGAGCGCCCAATGAGACCGCAAGGCATAGAACGCCTTCTGGCGCCTTCAGTCCTGTCGGCCGACTTCGCATCTCTTGGGCAGGCCGTAACCCGTATCGCTCCCTACAGCGGCCTTCTGCACGTTGACGTGATGGACGGCCACTTCGTGCCGAACATTACACTTGGCCCGATGGTGGTGGCGTGCCTGAAGCGGGCGACGAATCTCCCGCTGGACTGCCACCTGATGATCGAAGCGCCGGACCGTTACCTGGCTGATTTTGCAAAGGCGGGCGCCACCTATCTCTCGGTTCATCAGGAGGCGTGCCCCCATCTTCACAGAACGATTCAGCGCATCAGGGAGGAAGGGATGCGTCCGGGTGTTGCCCTCAATCCGGCCACGCCGGCCGAGACTCTGGACGAGGTTCTGGAATACCTGGATTTCGTTCTGATAATGAGCGTAAATCCAGGCTTCGGAGGGCAGAAGTTTATCCAGCCGTCTCTGGACAAGGTTCGGCGGCTTCGCGCAAGGATCGAAGCCAGAGGCGCTAACGTGGCCATAGAAGTGGACGGAGGAGTGAACGCGGGGACTCTGCCGGCTTTGCGTGACGCTGGAGTTGATTGGTTCGTAGCCGGCTCGGCGATTTTTGGGGCCTCGGACCCCGCGGCCGAGGCGAAGCATCTAAGGGACATGTTAAATGGCTGAGACAACCGTCTCCATTCGCGCCCGTTATTCGGAAACCGACCAGATGGGCGTCGTGCACCACGCGGCTTACTTGCCATGGCTCGAAGTGGCGAGGACCGAGTACCTCCGCCAAAGAGGATTTTCTTACAAGGCGCTGGAGGAGCATGGCATAAACATGCCGGTGCTCAAAGTTGAAGTGGAGTACCTTCACCCGGCCCTTTACGACGACCTTATTTCCGTTATGGCGAGGCTTGAGGCCGCCTCCGCGGTCCGGTTCGAGTTTGCTTACGAGGTCCGCCGGGACGGCGGCGAAGAGCTTCTCTGCCGCGGCAGGACTTGTCAC
>JBBIMN010000076.1:0-9071 GCA_037444385.1 Acidobacteriota bacterium
GTCTTTTCCAGGCACGCCGATGCCGATGAAAACCGCGAGCGGGCGCGCCGTGAAGTAGAACTCTCCTGGAAACTCAACCACCCCAACCTTGTCCGAATCTTTGACTGGGGCGAGGCTGACGGCATTCTCTACCTCGTCATGGAGATATGCCCTGGCGGAACCCTGCGTTCTAGAATTAACGAAGGACTGGGGCTTGCAACGGAGGAGGCGTGCCGCTACGCGCGCGACATCTTGCAAGCGCTCAATGCCCTGCACGCGGCCGGCGTCATCCACAGAGACGTCAAGCCGGACAACTGTTTCTTCACCAGTGACGGAACGCTCAAACTTGGAGATTTGGGGCTTGTGCGGGCGGACTATTGGACAAGCCTCACTGCAACGGGCGCGTCGCTTGGCACGCCAAAATACATGGCGCCGGAAGCCATTCGCAACCAACCCGTCAGGCCAGCGGCTGACCTTTACGCCCTGGGGATAACGCTTTTCGAACTGGTTTGCGGCGCCGCTCCTTTTGAAGGCGCGTCCGCAATGGAGGTGGCGAGCCGCCAGCTTGAAACTCCTCCCCCTTTGAGGCATCTGGATGAGGCCGGAGCGCCGAAATGGCTCAGGGCCGTCATCGCCAGACTGCTTGAGAAAGACCCAAAAGACCGATTCGCATCCGCCGGTGCCGTTCTTCAAGCTTTGGACAAACGGGCGCGGCTTCTCATGCCCAATCGCAGGCGGAGCGTCCGGCTTGCTCTTGGGAGCACGGCCATGGCTCTAGCGTTGGTTTTCTCCACGACCGGCTATGTGGCTTGGAAGGCGTCGCGCGAGGCCGTTTCCGTGACGGTAAGCGGCGACCAGATCACTGGGATATCACGTGGCGGCGCCCACTTGTGGAATGTCTCTTTTCCTGAAGGCATAGACGAGGCGAAATCATTTGATACACGCCCTGGCGCTCAAAGCCGCTTCATCGTTGTTTCGGGAGGCAGGTCAAAGACGAAGGATGCTCAATCTGATTCGCGTCCTCAGGTTTCAATCATTTCACCTCGCGGCGGGCAGCTTGCGAAGATGGACCTCCTCGCGCTCTTCAATCCCTATGAAAATCAAGTCTCTGATTTGCTCTTTACGCCTTCCATTCTTCTTGTTGACGACTTGGACGCGGGCGGCGCGCCTGAAGCTGTCGTGCGATGCACCCATTATTACTATCCAAGCATCCTTTACATAGTATCGGCCAGGAGCCAGTCGTGCGTGGGGGGGTTCGCCAACTCCGGCCACATTTACGCCGTGCGAGCGGAACCGGCTTCTGATGGCAGAAAGGTCCTCCTTGGCGCTTGCATGAACAACTGCATGGGCCACCAGATGGCGCTGTTCCAGCTAAGCAACCTGTCGGAGTGGCTCGCATCGCCGGACATGGACGGCCAAGCTATCTCTCCGATGCAAGGCTACCGTCCCGTTGGAATACCAGCTAACGTCAAGAATGCGGAACTTATCAGCCAAGCCGCTCCTGGCCTTTTCTACATAACCGGGAACGAATCTTTGAGATTCAACGTGAATCTTATGCTCAGCACTGACGGGGATTTTCTAAAACAGGGCGGGGCGATGAAAACGGACCTTCTTCTCGGCCAGTTCTATATGACGCTGCGAAGGGCGCGCGGCCTGGCGCGAGGGGGCGACATCCAAACAGCCTCGGAGCTTTTTGAAGAGGCAAGGCAATCAGCGCTGGACGCGCCCTTGCGCCTCGCTGCCTGCGTACAGGCCGCCCGCTCTCTTCGCGAGGCGGGCCGGGCTGATATCGCGCTGCATTTCCTTGACGGCGATCAGGCGGCCAGAATCAACCCCGGAGAGGTCTTGCTTCAAAAGGCAAGCTGCCTGCTCCTTTGCGGCCGCTACAAGAGCGCTGGAGAAGCTTTTCTTCCGGCCCGCTTTCAGCCCGGCTTTTCGCCATGGTACGGCCTGCCTGGTTATGTCCAGGCTTCGGTTCTCAACGGCGCTTCCATGGACGATATCTATAAGGACATTCTGGTCCACTATCCCGATGCGTTCTCCCTGGGCGCTATCAAGGGGTGGGTCCTCTTGCCCGCCATTCTTGGCGGAGAACCAGCACAAGGCCTCGCCAAACTCTCAACGATGGACTTTCAAAAGGCGCAGCAGGATTCCTCGTTTGAAGCCCTGCTTTTCCCCCAAACAGGCCAGCTCTTAATTTCAATCGCCGAAGTCATGGCAGGAAGGGCTCCTTCCGCTTGGCCGGAAGAAGCGGCGGTGGAGCAGGAGCACGACGCGGCCCTCAGCGCGGGATTTCGCTTTCTCAAGGCACTGCGAGCCTGCCGCGAAAAACCAGGCTCCGCATCGCTTCAGGCGCTAGCCGCGTCTTACAAAGAACTCAAGCTTCTCGCCAGAAGCGAGCCCGAAGCTCTCTGCACTTACGCCATCTGCGCTTACGAGTACGGCTTCAGGGCCACCGAAGCGGGGCAAAACTCCCAGGGACAGGAGGCATTGAAGGAAGCCTTGCGGCTCTATCCGCGGGGAGCTTCGGCCGTCCGCGCGAGGAGCCTTATTGTTCCAGCCCCAGCTTCTTGAGCTTGGCGTGAAGGTTCGTGCGGGCGATGCCCATCTCGCGCGCCAGAGCCACGAGCGACCCGTTGTGCGCTTCGAGCCTGCGCTTGAAGAATTCCCGTTCAAAAGCCTCGCGCGCGCCTGTCCATGTTAGCCGCCAGGGTTCAAAGCCATCGCCCGAAGCCGCGCGTCTGCCTCCGTCCAGAAGATCCCGCGCCTCTTGCGCCGTGACGACCCGGCCTCCTGCGTAAAGAACCAGGTTCATTATGACGCCCAGAAGCTGCCTCACGTTGCCAGGCCAGGTGTACGCCTGCAGCACGGCAAGCGCCTCCTCCTCAAATCCCTTGACGGCCCTGCCAAGTTGCTTGTTGGCCCTGGCAAGAAAGGCGTCCGCCAGCAAAGGAACATCTTCCGCACGATCGCGTAGCGGCGGTATCGTGAGGCTCATGCCCGACAGCCGGTAAAAAAGATCGAGCCTGAGCCGCCCGCCTTCAAACAAGCGGCCAGGGTCATGGTTCGTGGCTGCTATGATCCTGACGTCAACGGCGTGGCTGCGCGATTCCCCAAGCGGCATGACCTGTCTGTCCTCGATGACGCGCAGGAGCTTGGACTGAAGCGCCGCTGGCATGTCGGCGATTTCGTCTAAAAATAGCGTTCCGCCAGAAGCCATATCGAAAAGTCCGGTCTTGTTTTCTCTCAGGTCGGTATAAGCTCCTTTTCGAGCGCCAAAAAGTTCCGCCTCCAGAAGCGCCTCTGGTATGGCGGCGCAATTAACGGGCACAAACGGGCCTTTGGCCCTTCGGGAGAACTCGTGAATTCTTCTGGCGAAGAGTTCCTTGCCCGAGCCAGTCTCGCCAAGAAGAAGCACCGTTGCATCCGTGGGGGCGACTCTTTCGGCCTTGCTTAGCGCGTCGAGACAAGTCGGGCTTCGGCCGATGATGGCCCCAGATTCACATCGGCCGGCCAGGCTTTGCTCGAGGCGCTTGACGTTCTCTCGCAGCGCCAGAACAACCTGGTCCTTGCTTTCAAGTTCCTGCATCCACGTCAACACAAGCCGCGCAAGGAGCGGGAACGCCGCGACCGCCTCGGGCCTGCGCCTGATCGGATCGCCGCCCTGGGGAACAACGCCTAGGAAAACGAAACGAGATTCTTTCACCCGCACGGGCAGCGAAAAAACCATCATGGGGGCGCCGCCAGCTACGCCCTTTTCGAAAGAAACGGCCCGGGACATCAATGCGCACGCCTGTGCCAGTGGAGGGGGAATGGCCGCGCCGGGAAAATCCCCCCAAACCGCCTTCATGCAGATGCCGTCCTCAACCACGATGTAGCACTTTGCGGCAAGGCAGCCGTGAGCCTGGGCGAAGTGGCCGCAGAGAACAAGCCATGGGTCGCCCCCGCGGTTCCCCATTAAAAGATCGCCCACGAACCGCGAAAGGCCGGAAAGGCTGAATGGATCTTCTTCCTCGAAGTTCACTTGCGGCGCCAAGTCCGGCGGAAGCTCCTCGACGCTGTACATGGAGACGGTGGCCAGTTCGGGATGGAACACGACCTGCTCCGTTGAAGCCTCCTCG
This sequence comes from Acidobacteriota bacterium, assembly GCA_037444385.1. Taxonomy (GTDB): domain Bacteria; phylum Acidobacteriota; class UBA4820; order UBA4820; family DSQY01; genus JAEMPZ01. Next base: position 4,101 of record JBBIMN010000076.1, read on the forward strand.
GCCACGAAAGAGGCCGAGCCGAGTCCCACGAGCACGCCGGCGGGAAGAAGCCCGCCCTCGCTACGTTTACCGTTGACAGTCGTCCCATTGGTGCTTCCGAGATCCTTGAACGCGAGCGCGCCACCGCCATCCCGCCGAAGCTCAAGGTGCCTCCGAGACACGCCACGCGCCCGCAACGGGAAATCGCACTCAGCCGATGAGCCCACTACCCAAGGCCCCTGCCCGCGAAGGTAAAGAGCAATCTCTGGAAGCGATGGCAACGAAATGCGAAGCCTAAAGTCCACCCGACCGCCCCCTTCTATCACCCGTTCGTCGCCAAAGCTGGCGCGAACGTTGCTGTTTAATTGTAATGCAAAGATGACATCTCGCGCAACCCGCTTAGATTCACGCGGTTACCCTTCCCGAATGCCATAGTTTCCACCAAAGCCTGTCATGCCCTCGTGACACCCGTGAACTTCCATTTTTCAAGAACGCTTGATTTACAAAGCATTCGCAGGACGGCACGAGGATTGCTGTGAAGACTGACTTGCAGCGCCTTTCTTAAAAGGAGGAGACGGTGAGAGTGGCGATTGGAAAAAGGCGTGTGGCGTTGATCCTCACAGCGGTTGTTTCACTGACGGCCGCCAGTCTGTTGGCCGGCCACAAGGAACAGCAAACGGTTCTGACGGGCAAGGTTTTCATAGCCCCCGTCTCGGTGGTCCAAGAGTATGCCCCTGGCGGCTTCGAAGCTGTGGACAAATGGCTCGCCGCGAGCCCAGAGGCGTGGCAAGCAATTCTAGCCGAGAAGCTTAATAAGCGGGCTCAAAAAAGTAGCGGAGCTTTTGAAGTCCAGGCCATCCCCGCCGATGAGTTCAGGCCCGCCATCGAAGCAATTCTGCGCGCCAAAAACATCGCTGGCTTCTTTGGGCAAGGAACGGGTCAGTTCGATGAAAGTGGATTTAATGCCGCAATGGGAGAAATCGCCAAGAAATTCGGCGGCACCCTCCTGGTCCCGCGAATCGTTCAGAAGGAAGTCACTGTAAAGCAGCTCTGGACGGGTGAGGCGTCACCGAAAGCCAAGTGGGACGGCGTTACCCGAAAGGTGAAAACCGGCCATCACATGTTCAAGCACGCCTATCTTCGCGGGCAGAGCGTTCCCGTACTTTCCCTTCGCCTGGAAGGATTTCTACCCGACGGCTCTCCACTGTTGCTGGCCCCCGCTGACGGCGGTTTCGACGTCGTCTTTAAATACTCCGTTGGCTTTTTCAGCGCCAAGGAAAAAGATACGGACATCGGCTACCTTTTCAGCAAGAAGAACCAGGACCACATGGAAGAAGCCGTTGAAGAGGCATTGAAGGCCCTCTTCGAACATTAGGTGATAAGGCGGCCATGAAACCCATGAAACTCATTCGGCGAAACGCGACCGCGCCTTCCTTGCTCTTCATTGCGCTAGGCCTGGCATGGCCTGTTTGGGCACGCACGGAAGATGCGCTCTTTCGGGCAATCCATGCAGGGGACAGCGCGAAAGTCCGCGGCCTTTTGGCAAAAGGGACCGATCCCAACGTTTCCGCCGAAGGGGAGTTTTCTCCGCTTGAAGAAGCCGCGCTATTAGGGCAAAAGCAGATGGCCGAGGATCTTCTGAAGGCGGGCGCCGAGCCGACCCCTTACGCTCTATCGCTCGCTGTTCTGGGTGAACGACTCCGCGGCAAGACCGGTGGCGTTCTCTACGCAAAGCGTCTAAACCTGCAACGCGATGTCGTCTTTGGCGGTGACCACATGGCAGTCTGTTCTCTGCTTATGAAGGCGGGTGCCAGCCCTAACTCACAGGACGAAGATGGAACGACACCCCTTGAGCGGACCGTACTTGAAGGAGCAAAGGACATCGCTGAACTCTTCCTGTCCGGTGGCGCTGAAGCCAACGCTCCGGACAAAGACGGCGATACCCCGCTCATGGTCGCTGCTGGCCTGGGCAAGCCCCTATTTGCGGACCTTTTGCTGTCGCATAGCGCGAATCCCAATGCCACCGATAAAGACGGCTTAACTCCCCTCTACTTTGCAAGCGTCCAAGGCGCCGGGGAATGCGCCATCAAACTCCTGAAGGCGGGCGCCGATCCAAACGCCGGACCCTTTATCTTCCTGGCGGCTCGTTTTGGCAACCAGCAACTATGCGACGAACTGATCGCGCGCGGCGCGAAACTCGCGCCTTCCGCCAAGAACGGAGTAACGCTTCTCCATGAAGCGGCTTTCGGAAATCTCCCCCGCCTGTGCCAGTGGCTGCATCAAGAGAAGTTCTCCCTCAGCTCAAAGGATGCGGATGGCGAGACCCCGTTGCACTGGGCGGCTCAAAATGGCTCGCTGGACTCAGCTCAACTTCTTATTCAACTTGGCGCCGACGTAAATGCAAAAGCGGACGGCGGCGTTACGCCACTGCATGAGGCGATTCTAAGCAGGAGCGAGCCCTTGTGCAGACTGCTGCTTGAAAAGGGCGCCGATGCGAACGCGCGCGCCTCGCTTCTTGCCAATGCCACGCCGCTGCATTTGGCGGCGGCTATGTCACAAGCCAATCTCTGCGAACTGTTGCTGGCGCATGGCGCGGATCCTTCCCAAACCATGGAAGGCGAACTGGATGGTTTTGATTTGACCGGTTGGACGCCTCTCCACGTGGCCTCCTTCCGTGGAAACCGGACCGATGTCCTGAATGTGTTGCTGTCTCACGGCGCCAATCCGGGCGTGGCTGATTCTGCCGGCTGCACGCCGCTTCACTTGGCCGCTGGCAAGGGCTTTGCAGATTCATGCTCTTTTCTTCTATCCAAGGGCGCCCCTCCCAATGCCAGCGATAAATCGGGATTCACCCCCATGGATTACATACCCGACAAGGATATGTACAAGAGCGTCGTAAAGGCCTTCAGCGAATACAACGGAAAGCGCACGCTGTCCTGGAAGAAGCAGGGGCCCTCTGTCGTCGGGTTCTCGCCCGACTTCGCGCAGGGCCTGAGGCAGGCCGAGCAGATCAATGAATCCATGGCCCAAACCGACAGGGCGTGGCTTGGCATGGGAGGGCACTGATGAACGCCTCGCGCAAGGGCACCCATGTCAGCCGCCTTGTCAGCAAGATGAACCAGGACAACATCGAAGAAGCGGCCGAGGAGGCCTTCAAGCCCCCTCTTTAAATCATAGGGAGGAAAAGCCATGCGGCACATTACTTGGTCCAGCACGTTGGTGTTTTCACTAGGTTTTTCATTCTTCACATGGGGCTTCGGCATGCCTAAACCACCCGCCGCGCTTGCGGTTGTGCATGGGCAACCACAGGACTTCTCCCAGATCCACAAGATTATTTTAGTCGGCCCTGGTTTTCAAGAATTAGGCATTACTCATGATGACTGGCAGGACGAAGTACGGGGCCGTTGGGAGGGAGAAATCATAACTCTGTGGTTAAAGGCCAATTCCATGCCTACACTGGTAAAGGCCGATGCTGAATGGGAAGGCGCACTCAAGGATGCGCTTTCCAAGAACGGCGCAAGTGATGTTCCTGTCTTCGACAGCAAGACGGGAGAGCCAAATCCTGACTTCCAGAAGCTTCAGATTGCAGCCGCGGGTGAGGCAGCGCGAGCACTCGGCGCTGATGCCGTCTTGCTTACGGCTTTCGTCCTCATTCCCGCCAGGGTTGAAACAAATATGGCGCTTTGGGATGGCAGAATGGACATGGCTGTCAAAGCGTCAGGGATGCGGATGCTGGGCGGCGGTTCGGAAAACTGGGCCGGACACACACCTGCTATTAGCCTTGCGCTCCTGCTAGTAGACAAGCAGGGCAAACTGCTTTATGAGGGCCGGGCCGGGTACTCCGTGGCAACCATGCTCAAGGTTGGGCTGGCCAAGGACAAATACCAAGAGCCGGACTATCAGGCCCTCTTCGGCGAGGGCCGCCCGATGGGCATCATGCACATGCCAAATGGCAAGAACAGGTCGCTGTGCATTGACCTGGGATTGGGCCCGTTAATGAAGGCAATGGCGGGAGCCCGACAATAGCATTGGATTGAATGGGCATGCGCTTCGGTATCGGCACGCGATGAGTGGGCAAAGCATGCAAGGAACTGGCGCGGTACGGCCGCCAAGGATGAGGAGGTTGGGCCATGGTGAAGCGCAGGATGATCTTTGCGTGGCTGTTGGCACTAGGAGTGAGTTTGGTTGCAGGCCGGTTCATCCAGGCAGAGGATGCGCCGGAAACGGCGACGACTTGGGCTATGACCTTCGGTGGAACCGGAGATGATGAAGCCGAGTCGGTCGTCCAACTTGCTGATGGCGGATATGCGATTGCGGGTAGAACCATGAACGCATCAGGCGGAGGCGACTTGTGGCTGGCGAGGATGGATCCGAATGGGAATCTCCTATGGCGCAGGTATTACGGGAGCGCGACCGTCTCCGATTGGTGGAACATACACCTTGAGAAAACGGCCGATAACGCTCTGGCCATTCTAGCCGGCACCAATGGAAGCGTCAGTGGCTATCTCTACTATTATGTTCTCAAGCTTACTACTGATGGGAATATCATCTGGCAAAAGTCGTATGGATATGGCTCACCTTACCATAATGTTGCCGGGCCCATCGTCGCGGCGAATGATGGCGGATACTTCATCTCAGGCCATACCGACGTGATGCCTAATAACAGTTGGGATATGGTTGCCGTCAAACTCGATCCCATAGGATCAGTGCAATGGGGCAAGAATATCCAAAACACGTATACATATTACGACCCCGACCTGGAAGAATGGGTGAGTTATGGCGGAGACGAAGGGGTGGATTCGGCACAGCAGACTCAAGACGGGGGATACGTGGCCGCGGGCTGGAATAACGGTTGGAATCCTAGCAGCAATCAAGCGTTCTATAACGTGCTTGTGATCAAACTTGATTCTACTGGGAACATCGTTTGGCACAAGACGTTTGGCGGATCAGGTGAAGAGGCGTTTATTTCAGTTCTCCAGACTAGCGACGGGG
>JBBIMN010000077.1:0-9060 GCA_037444385.1 Acidobacteriota bacterium
GCTTGCCCTGCCCGTGGCCGGCCTTGCTTTCAACGCGAAGAAGAACGGGCGCGGCGCATGTCGTCTTCGCCTGCAAGAGCGCGGTCATCTTTCTGGCGTGAAGCGGGTCAACGCGGCTGTCGTTAGCGCCGGCCATGATGAGCGTCGGAGGGTAAGCCGCCGGCTTGACGTTCTGGTAGGGCGAGTACTTCAAGATGAACTTGAACTGCTCCTGGTCCTCGCTCGAACCGTACTCCGGAATCCAGTAACGGGCTATGGAGAATCGCTGGTAGCGCAGCATGTCGAGAAGGGGGACCTCGACAATCACCGCGCCGTAGAGGCCGGGGCGCTGAACAAGGCACGCTCCGGTCAAAAGGCCGCCGTTCGAGCCGCCCTCGATGGCAAGCTTCGGCGTGGAGGTGTACTTGTTCGCGACGAGCCATTCGGCAGCGGAGATGAAGTCGTCGAAGACGTGCTGCTTCTTGTCAAGCATTCCGGCAGTGTGCCACGCCTCTCCGTACTCGCCGCCGCCCCTGAGGTTGGGCATGGCGAAGACGAACCCCTGCCGAAGCCACCAGGCGATGACGGGCGAGAAGAAGGGCTGCTCCGAAATGTCGAAGCCGCCGTAACCGGTCAGGTAGCACGGTGTCCTGCCGTCGCGCTTGAAGCCCTTCTCGTGGACGATGAACATCGAGACCTTCGTCCCGTCTTTGCTGGGGTACCAGACCTGCTCGGTTTCGAGCGGCCGCGCGTCGAAAGGCGCCTTTGGCTCGAAGAAAAGAGAGAGGCTGTTCTTGGAGAAGTCGTAGCGATAAACGGACGACGGGCGCGTAAAGGAAGTGTATCCTGCAAAAACTTCGCCGCTGTCCCACTTGCCGAAAATGCCCGTCACCGTGCCTAAAGGCGGCAGCGGCATCTCCGCATCGAACTTGCCGTCCAAGCCATAGAAGCGGACGGCGGAACAAGCGTTGTGCATCACCTGCAACAAAATCTTCCCGTTGACGATGGATGCCGACTCAATCGTATCCTCGCCCTCCGGTATGATCAGCTTCCACTTGTCGCGCTGGGGCTCTCTCATGCTGATGGCGTATACACAGCCTTTCGGCGCGCCCTCGTCGGTCAGGCAGTAAAAGATCCCGCCAACGATTTCGCCGCTGTAAGCGTTATGGATGCCCTTGGCGATGTACATCATCGCTCCGCTGGAAAGGTCCTTGGCCAGAATCTCCGTCCGCCTGTCGGAGCCTTCGCTCATCTGGATTAAAAGATAGCGGCCGTCGTTCGAGAGGTCAACGCCGAAGGTGGTCTCCTTCTTGCCCGGCACTGAAAAAACCAGGGCGTCGTCGTCGGGATCGGCGCCAAGCTTGTGGAACATGATTTTCTGGTTGTAGTTGATCTCGTTTTCCGGCACCGTCCCAGGCTTGGGAAAACGGCTGTAATAAAAGCCGCTCTCATCCTTCAGCCACGCGATCGAGGAAAAACGGCACCCGGGGATCGCGTCTGGCAGGTCTTTGCCTGCCGAGCTTTCGCGCACGCGCAGCGTGCTCTGCTCCGTGCCTCCCGGCGAAGTGCCGTATGCGACGTACTTGCCGTGCTCGCTCACGTAGTACCAATCGAGCGCCACCGTACCGTCGCTCGATAGAGTGTTTGGGTCAATGAGGACGCGGGCCTTCCCGGCGAGCCCTTCCTGGACATAGAGAGGGGACTGGTTCTGCAATCCGTCGTTCTTGGTGAAGAAGTAATAGAGCCCGTAGTGCGACGGGACGCCCATCTTCTCGTAGTTCCAAAGCGCGGTCAGCTCTTTGATTATGGCCGCGCGCTCAGGCACCGCGTCGAGGTGTTTTCTCGTGAAAGCATTCTGTGCCTCAGTCCATGCCTTGACCGCCGGGTCCTCGCCGTTTTCGAGCCAGCGGTAGTCGTCCGTCACTTTCGTCCCGAAGTAATCGTCGGTGACCGGCTCGACTTTCGTGGGCGGGTAGCTCGGCCTGTAAGGCGGTTTAACCGGCGGTTTGTTCGCGGCGAATACCACCGCGGAAAGCCCGCAAAGCAACGGGGCAATGATCGCTACTGAAGTACGCTTCATGGGAATCTCCTTGAGTAACGCCGCTTGACGGCGAAGGCGCTAGTGTGCCACGAGTTCGAGCCGATGCCAAGCGAACCAGAAACCGAAATTCCGCGATAGAGATGTCTTGCCTCTGATGATGGCTGTGCCCCGCCGAAAAGAAAAGTTGTTTTTATTTGAGAGGGAGGGCCATTCCCTCCCCCTCCGCAGGCAGAGCCTGGCGGAGGGATCCCCGCTCCCGGACGCCCTCTTCCCCCGGATTGCATCCGGGGGAGGAAGGCCCCCAATCCCTTGCCAGGTGGCGGGCCATTTTGCTTGAACGCTTCATTCATCAACATTCCCCGGCCATTCCTAATATCCATCGCGGGATTGGGGAAAAGAGAATTCGCGGGGAGGCCGGGAGAAAAGGGGGAAAGGCGAAGATTGCAGGAGCGGTCTCCAGACCGCGGTTCTCGTCATTGCGGCGCTGGCGCAAGCCGGCGGAAGCAATCTCGGCCAAACGATGAGCGATGATAGATAAATGCCTGAAATCATCCCTCATCTATCATCCGGCCGTCGAAGGAACTCGCAACGATTCCCTTGCACCCGTGCAAGCAAAGCGTTATCATCATGCGCGGAGGCATTTACAGGAGAACGCCCCGCCTTCAAAATGATGCTTGGCTGTGGGAATGCCGTGAGTGCCGGTTTTCAGCCCTTCTTCGTCTTCTTCGCGCTGCCGTTGCCGACGAGGCGGCGGGTCTCGCGGGCGATCATCAGCTCCTCGTTGGTGGGGACGACCATGACGGTGACTTTGCTCTTGTCGGTGGAGATGATCTTTTCTTTTTCGGGCGACTCGTTGCGCTTCTTGTCAATTTCGATGCCCAGAAAATCGAAGTTGGAGCAGGCCACTTCGCGGACGTACGGGTCGTTTTCGCCGATGCCGGCGGTGAAGACGATCACGTCCACGCCGTTCATCGAGGCGGCGTAAGTGCCGATGTATTTGCGGATGCGGTAGCAGAACATTTTCAGCGCGAGTTGGGCGCGCTCGTTGCCCGAATCGGCCGCGTTGTGCAGGTCGCGCATGTCGTTGGAGACGCCCGAAACGCCCAGAAGGCCGCTCTTCTTGTTAAGGATGGCGACGACGCCGTTGGCGTCTAGCTTCTCAATGTCCCCCATCGCCGCCACGACCGCCGGGTCAATGTCGCCGCTACGCTGGCCCATCATGAGGCCGTTCAGCGGCGTCAGCCCCATCGAGGTTTCAAGAGATTTCCCGTCCTTGATGGCCGTTATGCTGCACCCGTTGCCGAGGTGGGCGGTGATCATGCGCAGATCCTTTAATGGTTTCTGGAGAAGGGCGGCGGCGCGGCTGGCCACGAACTGGTGAGAGGTGCCGTGAAAGCCGTAGCGGCGGACGCCGTGTTTTTCGTAATACTCGTAAGGAATGGCGTAAAGGTAGACGTGCTTCGGCATGGTCTGGTGAAAGGCGGTGTCGAAGACCGCAACCTGCGGCACGCCGGGGCAAAGCTTCTCGCAGGATTCGATGCCCGTGATGTTGCTTGGGTTGTGCAGCGGAGCGTAAACGACGCAATCCTTGACGGTCGCCATCACGTTGTTGTCAATGACGACGGAGTCGGAAAACTGTTCGCCGCCGTGGACGACGCGGTGCCCGACCGCCGCTATCTCGTTCACCGACTTGAGCACGCCGTACTCCGGGTCGGTCAAAGCGCCGATCATGTCGCCGACGGCCTTGGAATGGTCCGGAATGCCGGAGCGTATGGTGATGCGCCCGATGCCCACGGAATCGTGCTTCAGGCTGGCGTTCTCCTGGCCTATCCGGTCCACCAGGCCCTTGGCTATGACCGTTTCGTTTTCCATGTTGAAAAGCTGGTACTTGAGCGACGAACTGCCGCAATTCACGACGAGCGTTTTCATCTCATTCCTCCCTGATAGTCGTCCGCTGTTGGCGGTACGCTATCGGCTCTTGGCTTTCAGCTTCAAGCTATTAATCCGATAGGGCGGGGGTTGCCCCCTTCCCTCTAGGCGCTCCTGCCCGCGCCGCGTTGCCACGCGGCGCGGGCCTGTGCGGTGCACGCAGATAGGCGGCGGGCGGCTTGGCGGAGCCAACCCTGGAGGGTGGCTTTCGTAGGCGCGCCCAGGGCTTCGGCCTCGCTGCTCTCCCATCCCCGCTCCGAAGAGGCCCTTCGCTGGACTGCCAACATTACCGCCGCCGGAGTAGTAACAGCAAATAGCTAACAGCGAATAGCCGGATTCTATTCTCACCCGATTGCCTGAACGGCCGTGAAGGCCGCCACGTTGACGACGTCATCCACGTTGCACCCGCGGGAAAGATCGTTGGCCGGCCTAGCCAGCCCTTGAAGAACGGGGCCGATCGCCTGCGCTCCGCCAAGCCGTTCCACCGCCTTGTAGCAGATGTTTCCGGCGTTGAGGTCGGGGAAGATGAAGACGTTGGCTTGCCCGGCCACCGTGCTGCCCGGCGCTTTCCTTGCCCCTATGGCGGGAATAAGGGCCGCGTCGAACTGGAGTTCCCCGTCAATGACCAGCCCCGGCGATTTCGTTTTGGCTATCTCCACCGCCTTCAGCACCTTGTCCAGATTCTCGTGCTTCGCGCTTCCCTTCGTAGAGAATGCAAGCATGGCGACGCGAGGCTCAAAGCCGCAGAAAACCTCCGCGCTCTTGGCCGAAGCGACGGCGATGTCGGCGAGCTGGTTCTCGTCTGGGTATGGATTCACGGCGCAGTCGGCGAAGACCATCAGCCCGTCCTGCCCGAACGCCTTGTTGGAGTGGACCATGATGAAGAAGGAGGAGACGGTCTTGCTGCCCGGCGCCGTTCCGAGGATGTGGAGCGCGGCTTTGATTACAAGGCCGGTCGTGTTGTAAGCGCCGGAGACGCAGCCGTCCGCGTGGCCCTGGCGCACCATCATGTCGCCGAAAAAGACGTTGTCGCGGATTGCCCTCCTGGCTTCGTCCAGCGTCATCCCCTTCGCTTTTCGCAGTTCAAAGTACTCTTGGGCGAAAGCGTCAAGCCACGGGGATTGGAAGTGGTCTATGACGCGGACCTTTTCAAGCCCCTTCGCCTCATTGCCCAACGCATCCCTGGCCTGTGACTCGGTGGCGAGAAGCGTGATCTCGCCCAACCCTTCAGCGGCGGCCCTTACCGCGGCCTGAACCATGCGCTTGTCCATGCCCTCGGAGAGGACTATCTTTTTCTTGCCCGATTTCGCCTTGGCCTTGATGGCTTCCATTATATGCATCCTTGCCTCCTGACGTTAATTCGCCGCAGTGGCGGCGGTTGCACAGCTTATGAATTCAGCTCTTTGAGCTAAGCAGCTCAAACTAAAGTATACTATCCGCCTGAAGGAGGGCTCAAAAATTGTTGGGCCTACAGGCTCGAAGATGGGTGATTTGCACCATCGCAACGCTTGTCTTTTCGGGAATTGCATGGGGGCAAAAGCCCGCCGCCAAAGAGGTTGAGACGCACAGGCCGAAGATCGGCCTGGTTCTGTCTGGCGGCGGAGCAAAAGGGGCATTTCACGTAGCCGTTCTTCGCGCGCTGGAGGAGATGCGCGTTCCGGTGGATTGCATCGCCGGGACGAGCGCCGGAGCTCTCATGGGAGGCCTCTACGCTGCCGGTGTTTCACCCGATGAGATAGCTTCGTTGATTACCCAAAGGTCATTCGAAAGGTTTTTCAGCGACGCTCCGCCAAGGCGCGAGATCCCGTTCAGACGAAAGGAGGAGGACCGCCGTTATCTTTCCGAGTTCGAATTGGGCGTAAAAGCCGGCAGAATCAAGGTGTCCAGAGGACTCATATCGGGGCAGAATTTCAGCGTGGAGCTTGATTGCCTGATGCTCAAGGCATCTCCTTTCGGCAGCTTCAATGACCTTCCAATTCCTTTTAGAGCGGTGGCGACCGATTTGGAGACTGGCGAGCGCGTCGTGCTTGACCATGGGGACCTTCCGCAGGCCGTGCTTGCAAGTATGGCCGTTCCTGGCGTTTTCGCGCCGGTTGAGCGCGACGGGCGGCTGCTTGTTGACGGCGGCTTGGCGGACAACCTTCCCGTGGATTTGGCGAAAGCCATGGGGGCCGACATAGTCATAGCCGTTGATATAGGCACGCCGCTTGCCTCTCGCGAAGAGTTGCGTTCTCCGCTTGATATTTCACGCCAGGTGATAGCGATCCTCACGGCCAAGGGAGAGGCGCGGCAAGCTTCTCTGGCGGACATCCTGATTCGGCCGGACCTTTCCGGCTACCATAGCTCTCAGTACAGCCTTGCCCCGCAGCTTCTCGCTCTGGGCGCAAAAGCCATGGAAAACGCCAGGGAGAGGCTTGTTCCCCTCGCGCTGAGCGAGCCGGAATATTTGGCTTACCTCACGGCACGCCGTGCCAGGCTGGCGCCGGAGCGTCCGCTCGATGCAGTTGAGTTCACCGGGTCCAACCGCGTGAACGAGCGCATAGTGCAGGCGCAGATGCGAACCCGCGCGGGGGAAATTCCTGATGAGAATACTCTCAGGCGCGACCTGGACAGAATTTACGGGCTTGGCGATTTCGAGCAGGTGGAGGCGTGGCTGGAGGAGGCAAACGGGCAAAGGGAACTGGTGGTAAAGGCGCGCGACAAGCAGTGGGGGCCGAATTTCGTGAGGTTCGGCCTTGAGGCGGAGGACGATTTCAGCGGAGGCAGCCGCTTCAGCTGGAAAGGCAACGTGACGGTGACGCGCATAAACATGCTTGGCGCCGAGTGGCGCAACGATCTGCAGTTCGGGCGCACGCAATCGTTCCTCACCGAGTTCTACCAGCCGTTGGATTTCAAGGGGCATTGGTTCGTGGCCCCTGGCATTGAATACACTTACTCGCTTCACGATCTCTACGAGGGAAATCAGGACGTGGCCGAGTACCGTTCCAGGACCATTCTGGCCGGCATGGACGTGGGTTTCCAGATCGGTTCGTGGGGGGAACTGCGCCTGGGGCCTCGCTGGGGCCATTCCACAGCTAACCCGAAGATCGGCGATCCGGCGCTCGGCTCCTTGAACGTCCGGCTGGCTGGCATTTCAGGGCAGATGGTATTTGACAGGACGGACCAAACGGGGTTCCCGCGCGAAGGAAACCGTACGGGGCTCTTCACTTTTCTCGCCCGTACAGGTATGGGTTCCCAGGCCCGCTATGACAAAGTGTGGGGCAATTTTGGCCAGTGGTGGAGCCAGGAAAGACACACGCTCTTCTTCAAAGCCGAGGCCGGCTCTTCGTTGGGAACGGAGCTGCCAGTGTGGGACCGCTTTGTCCTGGGCGGCTTCTCCTCCTTTTCGGGCTACCACCCCGAGCAGCTCAGCGGCGACTACTACGGCGTGATTCGCGCCGGGTACTACGCGCGGATAGGCAATCTGCCTCCGGGTATAGGCAAGGGAGTGTACGCCGGGGGATGGTTGGAGGCAGGCAACATCTGGGAAACCAGGGAGCAGGTTTCGTCGGGCGATCTGAAACACGCGCTGACGCTCCTCTTCGGGGCCGACACCCGCCTTGGGCCGCTATACTTTGCCTATGGCCGCGCCGGAGGCGGCAACTCGCTCTTCTACCTCTACCTGGGAAAAACGTTCTGAGCGGCGGGCTGCCATCCAAAACAAACAGCGTGGTCCTTTCGGCCGGTGCGCGCCGCCGCGAAGCCGCGTTCGGGTCGTCTCGAAGCGTCCTCGTGAAAGACATTTGCAAATAGACCAGCAGAAGACGGACGCTTCTCTCCGCCTCGTTCAGCGGCTTCCGGGCACCTTCGTTGGCCGCGCGCCGGGCTTGAAAATTTCCAGGCCCGCATCACCGCCTGAAGAAACGCTGGTGGCGCCGGAACATCTTCCTCGGCTTCGCCTCGGAAGCAAATGCCTGGCCCGGCCGCGGGGATGTCTGTGGGAAATCTCCATTCTCACCCCCGCACCCTTCACCTTGCCCCCTTGACAAATTGATTCCAAAGTGATATCATCAAGCTATCGGAGGAGGTGCGTCATGAGCAAGGAAGTGTTCCGTCGTCCGGCCTCTGGATGGGCCGTCCTGTTTTTGAACATTGTCGTATATCCCGTGCTTATCGCCGCTTTTGCAGCCGTGACTTCAAGGCTCGACAGGCACGCCATCGAACCGGCCATGGGCGTGGTGATGATCGCGGCAATTGTCCTGTGCCTGGCGGGAAACATCTTGATTTCAGCCGGTTTCATCGTTCTCCAGCCAAACGAGGCGGCGGTCTTGACCCTCTTTGGCCAGTACGCTGGAAGCGTGAAGCAGAACGGCTTTTGGTGGGCGAATCCCTTCTACGCCAAGAAGAAGGTCTCGCTGCGCTACCACAACCTGAATAGCGAGAAGCTCAAGGTGAACGACAGGGCTGGGAACCCCATTGAGATCGCGGCCGTGGTTGTCTGGAAGGTCGAGGACACCTTCGCGGCCTGTTTCGAGGTGGAAAATTACAACGAGTACGTCACGACGCAGAGCGAGTCGGCATTGAGGCATTTGGCCAGCGCCTATCCCTATGACTCATGGGAGGAAAACGATCAGGCCGCGATATCCTTGAGAGGCAATATTGACGAGGTCTCCGTGGCTCTTGAGAAAGAATTGGAGGAACGGCTCGCGCGCGCCGGCGTCCGCGTGGTCGAGGCTCGCCTCAGCCACCTCGCCTACGCGCCGGAAATCGCCGGCGCCATGCTCCAGCGCCAGCAGGCATCCGCGATAATCGCCGCGCGCCAGAAGATAGTCGAAGGCGCCGTCGGCATGGTGCAGATGGCCCTGGAAAAGCTCTCCGCCAACAACATAGTGGAGCTGGACAGCGAGCGCAAGGCGCAGATGGTATCCAACCTGCTCGTGGTTCTCTGCGGAGAAAAAGAAGCCCACCCGGTTATCAATGCCGGGTCACTCTATTAGGAGGCTGCCATGTTGGTAACGACCACGTTTTCTTTTGACGGTTACAGGATCAAGGAGTACAAAGGCGTTGTAAGGGGAATCATCGTCAGGGCGCCGACTATCGCCCAGGGAATCGTCGGCGGGCTTAAGAACATC
>JBBIMN010000078.1:0-8900 GCA_037444385.1 Acidobacteriota bacterium
ACTGAAGGCGCATGAGCTCGACGAAGGAGGAGAGTATCTGGCGCATCAGCCGCCTCCCTGCCTGTGGGGATCGGCCAGGCGCTTGACCTCTTCGAGAAACTCGCTGATGTCCCCAAACTGGCGGTATACGCTTGCGAATCGGACGAAGGCGACCTTGTCCAGTTCTTTAAGCCTTTCCATCACGTGGTTGCCAATGTCGCTCGTGGAGATCTCGCCATCGGGCGCCGTGTGCAGCAGGACTTCCACCTCATTGACCAGCGCTTCCACCGAAGCCATCGAGACTGGCCGCTTCTCGCAAGCCTTGAGTATTCCATTGACAAGCTTGCCGTGGTCGAACTTCTCGCGGCGGCCGTCCTTCTTGACGACCCGGTACGGAATCGTTTCGATGTGCTCGTAGGTGGTGAACCGTTTGTGGCAGGCAAGACATTCCCTCCTGCGGCGGATCGTGTCGCCGGAGGCCACCTCTCTCGAGTCAACCACCTTGTCTTCGGGATGTCCGCAAAAAGGGCAGCGCAAGGCAAACCTCCATCTTCGAGTCTAACCCACCGCCAGGGAGTCTTTCAACTGCCCGGTTTCGCCGCTTCGCTTTCTTGCGCCACGGCGCGAATTTCGCCAATATGGACGCGGCCCAGAATAACGTAACTGATGCCCCAGAGAATCGAGGGGAAAAAGAGGACCGCGTGGCCCAAAAAGCCGGCAGCCACCGCGCTGTCTTCGTCCACGCCATAGAAAGCCGTGAGCGCCCAGGCTATGGCTTTGTGCACGCCGCCGACGCCCCCCGGCGTGGGAACGGCCGCGCCCAAGGATATGAAGACCAGAAGCAGAATGGAGGCCTCCCACGGCAATTGCAGGTGGAGCGCCTCAAGGAGCAACCAGGCCGCGATGGCGACCGCCGCCCAGATGAGCACCGAGAGCAGCATCAGATAAAGAATGGTCCTTTTCCGGCGGAAGCTTTCCAACCCCTCGGAGAACTTGAAAAAAAGCGAAAGAAGCTTGCGAACGAACGGATACCGCTCCAGGGCATGATGGCTGCGAGTCCACCTGTCAAGCAGTTTGCGCCGCGGGGCGAGCCACCAGGCGAAAACTCCGACCACGAGCATGACTAGAAGCAGGACGTAAGAGACGCGGTTCACGTCAGTGGCCACGCTTTGGGCTTCGGGGCTCAGCCCCCGGCCCCCAAAAACGACGTAAACGGCCCAAAGCGCCACTATGGCGAACAAGTCCAGCACCCTTTCGAGCACAACCGAACCGGCCAAAGCGGTAAAGGAGAGCCCTTCCCATCTGGCGAGCAGGAGGGGCTTCGCGATCTCACCCATCCTGCCCGGCATTACGCCGGTTATCGCGAAGGAGACCGTGGTGGCTTTCAAAAGCGGGGCCATGCGGACGCGGCGTCCGGCAGCCGGGCGCAACAAGACTCCCCAGCGATAGGCCCGAAGAAGGATGGAGGCCACCTCGAAGACAACCGCGAGGAGAAGCAGGGGCCACCTGGCCTCCTTGGCATCATCGAGGACGCGGCCCAGGTGGGCGCCGCGCAAGAAGAAGTAGAGAAACGCCACGGCCAGGAACAGGCTGAAAAACCAGAGCAGAAGCCGGCGGCGGGTCATTGCTCGCTCCCGGGCACCGGGGGCTTTTCGCTTTCGGCCAGATCAGCTCCAGCCGCTAGAAGCTCGTTGGCGGAGGGGCCGCTTTTAGAAGCTACCGCTTTAAGGCGCACGCCCTTGGGGAGCATGGCGCGCAGCCTTGAAACCTCCTGAACGCTCAATGGCGGGCCGTAAACACCAGTAGCAACGCGGAGCACCTTGGGCGGCAAGTCCCGAAGAAGGCGGAGAAAGATTTCGCCGGTTTCGGCGGGAAGCCGCCCCCACTCCACGGCGAATCTGGTTTCGAGCTCTGGCGCCGTCTGCAAGAGCGCCCGCATCTCTTTTTCAAGCTCTCCCCAGAGATTCCCCATGAGGGAACCTTGATTCAAGACAATCTCCGCAGCAAAGAGCCCAAGGCGCACGCACTCCAAAAGCTCCACGCGCTTGCTCGTAATCGTCTGTCCGCCGGATGGAAAGGCGACCACGCCCACCCGGCGCAGCCTTACGGGCGCCTCGCCCAGAACCACCCAGAGGCCCAAGGAAGCCGACGCCGCCGGAATACCGGCCGTCTGCCAAGCCTCGATTCTACCGAGGGCTTCAGCGGGAGAGAGGAACGGATCACAAAGCCCGCCCTCCAACCGCGCGAGGTTACTTTTGCTTTTCATCCGGCGCGACCCATGCGTGCGTTTCCAAAAGCTCGAATTCGCGAGGCGTCAGCAGCAATTTGGGGTCCAGGACGTAGTAGAGCGCCTCTTCTCGCGAGATGATGCCCGCGAGAAAAGGGACCGGCGCCTTGCGCAAAAGATCGGGCGTCGGCTTCAAAAGCTCGCCAGGACAGGGAAAGACCTCAACGGCCTTGTCAACCAGGAGCCCCATCGGCTGGTGATTCGGAACCAGCACGATTACGCGGCCCTTGGCCCTGTCCACCAAACCAAGGCCGAGCCTCTCCTTAAGATCAACGATTGGAAGTATGGCTCCCCGCAGGTCAATGACACCCTTTACGAAGAGTGGAACCTTGGGGAAAGCATGGACCTTTGGCACCCTGAGAATTTCCCTGACGGATGAAATCGGCAAGGCGTAGTCCTGGCCGGCGACTATGAAACCAAGGTAGAGGACCTCCGCGTTTGGTTCGGCCTGCGGTTTTCTTGCGGCGAAAAGGCTCTCCATGGCGCCCCTCAGCCGCCCTCGGTGCGGAACCGCGCAAGCTCCCGTCCGGTTTCCTCTGCGCGGGTGGAAAGGGCTTCCATCTGGGCGCGCGCTTCACGCAGGACTGTGACGCTGGCTTGGCTGGCCTTCGTGAACTCCTGGACAGCCTTGCCGCCGCCACGCGCGGCTTCCATCTGCGCGGAGGCCTGGGAGAGGACTTCGCTCACGGCCGAAGTCAGCCGCTCCATGGCATCGCGGATCATCGCGGACCCGGCGCTCTGCTCCTTGGTAGCCCTCTTGACCTCTTCGGAAAGGCCGCGAATGCGGTTGACGGCTTCAAGAATCTGGCCGCTGCTTTGAGATTGCTCGCTCGTCGCCTTGCCCAATTGGTGGGCAAGGCTGCGCACCTGTTCCAGTGATTTCGCCACGCCGTCGGCGGAACGGCTCTGCTCAACCGTGGCGCGGGCGATCTCCTGCACCATCTGGACGGCCGGGGCCACTGACTGCTCGATCCCCTTGAACGAGGCCGCCGTCGCGCCCGACGCGGCGACGCTCTCCTCAAGAATGGATGTCTGCGTCGTAACGCTCTCCACCGCCTTGTGGACCTCGGCCTGCACGCTCGCGACGAGGGAGGCGATTTCTCTGGTGGACAGGGAGGTTTTTTCGGCCAGCCCCCTGATTTCCGATGCCACCACCGCGAATGACTTGCCGTGTTCTCCGGCCTGCGCGGCGATGATCGCCGCGTTCAGCGCGAGAAGGTGCGTCTGCTCCATGACCTCGTCAATCACCGAAAGTATGTTGCCCACCTCCTCGCTCCGCTGGCCCAGAAGCCGCATCGCCTCGACGGTCTTGCCGAAGGAGCCTTGAAGCTCTTTCACCGTCTTGGCGGAGCGCTCCACCGCCACTACTCCGGATTTGGCTTCGGACGATGCGTTCTCCGCCGCCTCCCGCGTACGAAGGGCGTTCTGCTCTATCTGCCTGATGCTCGACCCCATTTCGGTCATAGCGGCCGAGGTCTCCTCGACGAAACGGTTGAGCGTCTCCGCCGAGGACGTTATTTGCCGCTGGGCCGCAACGTTTTGCGAGAGGGTGGACGCGGCCATGTTGACCGAGTCCGTAAGCCCGTCGGCGCTTGATGCGATCTCCTCTATGCTGGTGATCATCTCTAGGACCGATGAACTGACCTCCTCGGCAAGCTGGGAGAGCCCCTCCATCTGTCTGGACACCTCCACCACGGAATCCTGGATGGCCTGTAGCGAGGCGGAAACCGCTTTCGAGGCGTTGTCCTGATCCCCGGAGCGTTCGAGGTTCCGTTCCAGCTGGCCCCTGACGGCCTGCGTGTCGGCCTCCACTCGCTGGAAGGCGCCACGGATATCACGCACCATCGCGGCAAGCTGGCCGGACATCTCCCTGAAAGTCTGCGCCAGGCGTCCGAGCTCGTCCCGGCGGCGTTCAGTCTCCAAAGCCGCGGTCAGGTCGCCTCCCGCAATGCGCTTGGCGAGGGCCGTGAGGCTGTAGATTGGAGCCGTCAGATAACTGGTCACCAAGTAGGAGAGGAACGTCCCAAGCGCCATCGTGGCCAGAATGGCCACAAGCCCAAAAATGAGGTACCCGCGGCGCAGGGCCGCCAGCCCTGCAAGGGCGATCACCATCCGCATTTCCCCAAGATCCTTGGGGCCCGAAGCCTTGCCCGGAGTCTCAAAACCGAACTCCCCGGCCGGCAAAGCGGCCTCTTGCGCCTTTCGGATGGGCACGCGAATGAGCAAGGCCGCGCCTTTGCCTGTCTGCTGCCCGGCCACCGTGACGCCCGAAGAGATGCCGGCGAAGGGCTCGTACGGCGCTTGGCCCAAAGGGCCGTCCGACTGAAGGGGTTTGCCTGAAGCATCGCTGAACTCGGCCCAGAGGATATTAGGGTCCGCCTGCAGCATCCCCTGTATCGTGTTCTTCAAACCCTGCTTATTAAATTGCAGGTCGTAAGCGGAGAGGTTTCCAACCATCACGCCAAGGCTCTTGTAGGATTCCTGGATCTGGTCCATCGCCACGGAGCGCGACTTCGCGTAGAAAAGCAGCGCCTGGGCCAGGGAGCCGAGAAAGAGGAGCCCCACTAGAACGGCCAGTATCTGGCCACGTACGCTCCCTCCAACGAATCTTTCGAAAAGGCCCTGGACCTTCAGCCGCTCATTCATAGACGGTCCCCGAGGTGAGCTCTTTTGGGAGCTTGTTTATCCTCAAGGCCTTCGCCGTACCCTGGTTCACCGCGGTGGCGGCGTCGGTGGCGCCCAATATCCTGGCATCCGGCGCCTTTCCCGTGGCAAGAATTTCGGCGATCACATCGGCCGCCCTGGCGCCGGCCGCCTGAGGAGGGACATAGGCGGCCGCTAAAGCACCGTTGGAAACGAGGCTCTCCGAATAGGCCAAGGGAGCGATCCCGGCCTCGACGCACTTTGAGATGATGAAGCGAAGCGACTGCGGGTCCTGCGTCAAAGGGTCCGGCAGCAGCAGGACCGCTTGCGACTGGCCGCGAATTCCATCCAGGACCTTCGGAAGGTCGTCGGCGCCCTCTACCGAAGCGGCCGAAGCGGAGAGCCCTTCGGCTCCAAGGGCGGAGGCTATCTCCGTGGCCGAGGCTGAAATGGCCGCCTGGTGAAGTACCACGATGCTCTTGCCTTTCCCAAGTGCTTTCATTACCTGCGCCAGGAGCTTGGGCGCCCCCAGCGAGGCTACCCCGGTAGTTCGCGGATCACGCGTGAGGCCATCCACCTCCGGGTAATAAACCATCGCGTAGACGATCTGCACGTCCGGCAGCGCCTGCCGGACCTTCTTGGCGGCGTAGGAGCCTACGGCGAAGACGGCGTCGGGCGCCTGGCTCTTGAGCGAAGCCAACGCCGCGTCGTCCTTGTCCGATCCATCAAGCTCCACGGCGGCGGAGTTGAAGCCACGCAGTTGCTTGGCGTAGGCCATCTGAATGAAGCCGTTCCTGGCGTCATCGTAGGCCGCCACCCCCTTGCGAAGAACGACAAAAACTCCGGACGCGCTCGCTCCGAGGGAAAACAGAGACAGGAGCAGGACCGTTAAGAGACATTTCGGCCGCCGAAGGATCATGACCACCTCCTCAACCTTCGCTCTTAAGGATATCACCCGCGCCCTTTCAGTTCAACGTCAAGGGTGCGCGCGCGAGCCATGGCCACCATCCCTGGAGACCGGGGGACCCGCCGGAGATTCTTGCAACGGGCGAAAACGACGGCCACGCGGTTGCCAACGGGCGCGCCGCTGTGCTCGGCCGCGTATAGCGCCGCGGCTTGGGCCACGTCGGGCGGGCACTGGTCCAGGCGGGCGGGGTTTCTCACCAGAACGTGGCAACCCCGGTAGTCGGCCGCATGAAACCAGAAATCCTCGCCCCGCCCTATCCTGAAGGTGACGAAGTCGTTGGCCAAGGCCGTCTTGCCGGCATAGCCCGTGAACCCCCGGGGTAGTTCAATGCGAACCACCCCTCTGGGCAGTTTGCCGGCGGGTCTGGTCTTCTGCCGTGGAGAGGAGATCCCGGCGGCCCTTGAAAACAGTCGGGTGAGGCGCTCTTCGCGCGACAGGGCCTCCCGCTCCAGCGCCAGTGCATCCTCCTCGCCTTGAATCGCCTCGATGATGGCGGCCGTCTTCTCAATCCGTGCTTTGCCCCTTTTGGCTAGATGGAAAAAACGGGCGGCGTTTCCCTTCAGAGACAAAGCTGGGTCAAGCGCCACTCCAACCGGCCTGGGCGGAACCGCGGTGTAGTCCATGGCCTCCACCCGGCCAAGTCCCCGCCTGTCAAGCCCGCCGAGGGCCACGATGGCCCTGCCCGCCGCCTCAAGTTCCATCCATGATTGGCCCTCCGCCCGGTCCCCTTCCACCGCTTCGCGCCGTCTGGCCAATCCCCGCGCCTTGCGGTCGAGCTGGCCCAGCGCGCGCCGCCGCCCCGATTCAACGAGAGCGAAGCACAAGGCCTCCGGGCCGTCCTTAAACAGGTACTGTTCCATGTTCCTGGCTGAAGGCTGGATCAGCTCCTGCTTGGCGCGAGGTGGGGGCAAAGACCAAAGCTCGCCTGGAGCGCCGGTCCTGAAGGCCCCCCTGAACCGCCGGGCCGCCCAAAGAACCATGCCGTCGCCTGAAAGCAGAATCAAGTTGGCCGAGCGCCCGAGCGCTTCGGCCACGAGCGCGTCATGGCCCGCGAGCACTATGCGGAGAATCGGTTCCCCCTCAACGGCCTCAACCCGCTCCACGCGAGAGCTCTTCAAGTGGGCGCGCGCCACTTCGGGCGCCTGAATATCGGGCCAGGCCCAAGCACAAATCCCCGCGTGAATGGCATCCGGGCGGCAAGAGAGCCCAAGCGTCTCTTCACGAGAAAATGCCAGGCCGAGAAAGAACGGAGCAGGATGGGAGACGTTTTTGATGAACCGCCCGCGAAGCACGGCGTCGAGCAACGAAGCGAGCGCACTGACATCGGGCGCGTTCAAAACAAGCCCTTACTGAATCCGCCGAAACCGGCGGCGGCGCCACTTATACCTCAGATTGCTCATCAGGGAACCAAGGCGCCAAACCCTCCAAACATACAAGAGCCCGAAAATTGCGCCGCCTAAGTGGGCAAGGTGAGCGACGTTGCCCCCGCCGCCCACCGCGATGAAATAGACGCTTAGCGCCATGAATCCAAGCACGAGCACCCAAATCTTGATCGGAATGATGAAGAACAAAAGAACCTTCGTCTGGGGAAAATAGACGGCATAAGCGGCCAGGATGCCGAAGAGAGCGCCGCTGGCGCCGATGATAACGACGTTGCTTTGGGGCATCAGCGCCCCCAAGAGGCCCCCGGACAACGCGGCGCCGAAGTAGAGGACGAGAAACCGCCTGAGCCCCATGAAGAGTTGAAGGTCTCCCCCAAAGAAATAGAGGGTCAGCATGTTGAAAAGCAGATGCATGGGGCCGCCGTGGAGGAAGGCGTAGGTCAGAAGGGTATATATCCTGTCCGGAAAAACGTGGCCAGGGACCAGCCCAAACATCAGCGAAAGATTGTCTACCCCATGCGGACCGGGCGAGAAGGACTGAAGCAGGAAAACGGCCACATTGACGCCTATAAGCGTTCCGGCCGTCCTCGTCCAAGTCCCCCCCAGCCGCACCTGATAATTTCCGTACAACTCGCGCGCCTCCAAGAAGGTGGAGTATACCACGCGCGGCGTCGCGGGAAAGCCGTTGGAGGGGTCTGAGCCTATCTCAGAAGGTGGGGCGCATCTTTTTTGCGACAGGTTCATCAAGTGTCTACGGGCCCCAGGTCCAGTAAAGGCCAAAGTACGCTATGGCGTGTTGTTCCCCTTGGATCGCGCGGCCCGCGCTAAAAAGCAGGCTGAACCCCGGCTTGAGATTGAAGAAGCCCCCCACGTTGGCAATCGTGTAACCGCGCCCGCCGTTAGTATCCGCGCCCTGAGTGAAGAGTTCGCCTCCGAGCGTCAATTTCTCGCTCAAGCCGCGCTGAAGCATCCAGCCACCGAAGGCGTGGTCCCTCTGCCTCTCAGCGTGGTTGATGGCCCAGCCTCCTCCGCCGTACGTGGTCCATGGTCCCCAGCTCTTCTGGAGCCAGATGGGAACCTTGAACCACGCCTGGCCATTGCCGAGGCCGCGCCGGGCACTCCCCGCCGGAAGTTCAATCATCGGGAAGACGCCGATTTGCGGCCTGTTCCCGGTCTCCCGCAAGAAGCGGAACTTGAAGCCCAGCTCCGCGTCACCCCAGCCCGACAGCGTAGAATTTCCGCTGGCCCGGTTCCACGCCCAAGGCGCGACGAGGTGGAGCTGAAGGCCTGGCGCGGCGCCAACGTTGAATTCCAAGGCGGGAGCCTGGATACCCGTGGCATCGAAAGAACGATCGTACGTGGAGAAGAGGTAAGCCTCCCAGTGCCGGTAGCCCACGGGCTCGGGATCATCGCTCAGAAAAGGCGGTCCAGCGAACACAATCTGGCCAACGGCGATGGCGGGCAGAGCGATAAGAAAGGCCAAGACGCGACACTTCATGAACACTGCCTTTGAGGGCCGCAAGAAACCACCGCCCCGGCGCTGCTCACCCCCCGGGCCGCCCTCTATTTTGCCGGGGGCTTTCTCGTCAGCTATTTTCTGGTGGGGGAAATCAACTACCGGATCATCGTCGCCCGGGCCCGT
>JBBIMN010000079.1:0-8893 GCA_037444385.1 Acidobacteriota bacterium
AGACGTAACGGTCGTTCTGGTCGTCGTAAACAACCTGCGGGTCGCAGATGTTGTTGGCCGAGTTGCCGCAATTGGGCGTCGCGCCGCCAACGTTGAAAAAGCTCGCGATGCCAATAGTGGTCTGCAGCGCGCCGGTCTTGTCGTACACCTTCATCCTGACGCCGTCGGTGCACATGCAGTTGAAGTCGGTGATGATGTAGCTGAGCCCGGCTGCCATGTCCACGTCGGGCGGGCCGCCGCTGTAACCGTTGGGCACGGAATATTCCCGGAAGGAAGGAGTGCCCGCGCCGGGGGCCGCACCGATGACTGAAGGCTGGAACGTGCTGGGCGGCGCGCCTGGCGCCGTGGCATCCTGGACATCGGTGGCCCTTATCTGGTCGAGTCCGGGAGGAAGCGGCTTGTCAAATTCGTTCGTCTCTTTTGGGGCTGCCGGAATGTCCTGTAACGGCGGCAGGTCCCTCACCGTCACCGTGTCGCCTTGAACTGGCGGCAGGTCGGCCACCGTGGGCTGGATGTCAACTATCGGAAGGAGTTCTCCAGACCCCGGCTCTCCGCGGCCGGGCGGAGTACCGATGCCCGCGGGCAGCGACGGCATTACGTCTGGACGGCGAGCGCTGTGCAATTTGCGCGCCGGCGAGCAACTTCCCACTATCGGAACAAGCTGTGCCGGCGGGGCCGCGACGGGTTTTGAGGCCCGCGCTCGCGTGGCCTGGGCGGAAACCTCCTCCTTCGGCGCCTGCTGCACTCTTTTGGCGGCCACGGGTGGCGGATCCGCCGGGACGATCTGAATGGCGGCCACAATAGCCAAAACAATAAACAACCCGATACTAACAACCAATTTTCTCTTCATGTCACCCTCCTCGGACACGGGCCAGTGCTGCCCTTACAACTAGTAGTTATACGCCGTATTTTTCTTTTGTCAAGGGGGGCCATGATTTGAAACGGTCGTCAAAGCGCCTCTTCGCTGTCCGTGGGCCTTGCCGGCCGGCCGGTTGCGCCCCCAGCCCCATCCTTGTATACTCTTACCTTTTAAAAAGGGGAGGAACGTCATGGAATTTGAGTTTACCCAAGAGCAGAAGGTGCTTCGAGAGACCGTAAGAGCTTTCGCCGAAGAACAGGTCCGGCCCCACGTGCGCGAGTGGGACGCCGCCGCCCATTTCCCCAAAGAGACGCTTTTGGAGCTTGGAAGGATGGGCATCCTCGGAATCATCTTCCCGGAGGCCTACGGTGGCGCGGCGATGTCCTATACCGATTACGTCATCATAGTCGAGGAGCTCTCCCGCGTTGACCCAAGCGTCGGGATCGCGGTGGCCGCGCACAACTCCCTTTGCTGCAACCACATCTTCATGCAGGGAACGGAGGAGCAGAAGCGGAAATACCTGGTTCCCCTCGTCTCGGGCCAGAAGATCGGCGCATGGGCTTTGACGGAACCGGGGTCGGGTTCGGACGCCGTAGGAATGCGGACTTCCGCTGTTCGCAAAAACGGGGGCTGGGTGCTGAACGGAACCAAGACATTCATCACCCACGCCACGGTGGGAGACGTGGCCGTGGTGACCACCGTTACAGACGCGAAAGACCCGCACCATGGGATAACGGCCTTCATCGTCGAGAAGGGGACGCCCGGTTTCAACCCTGGCAAGAAAGAGGACAAGCTCGGACTTCGCGCCAGCGACACGGGCGAACTGGTTTTTGAAGACTGTTTTCTTCCTGACGAGAACCGCCTTGGCAAGGTGAACGAGGGGTTCAAGGACGCCCTCAAAGTACTCGACGGGGGAAGAATATCCATCGCCGCGCTCTCTCTCGGCGGCGCGCAGGGCGCGTACGAAACGGCGCTTCAATACTCTCAGCAGCGAGAGGCTTTCGGCCAGAAGATAGCGACATTCCAAGCCATTCAGTTCACGCTGGCCGATATGGCGACGCGGATTGAAGCGGCGCGCCTTCTCACGTTTGAGGCGGCGTGGCGCAAAGACCACGGCCTTCCGGTCACGAAGCATTCGGCCATGGCCAAGTACTACGCCTCCGAGGTTTCCGTCTGGGCGGCGGAGCGCGCGGTCCAGGTGCTCGGCGGCTACGGATACATCAAGGATTACCCCGCCGAGAAGTTCTACAGGGATACGAAGCTCAACACCATCGGCGAGGGAACGAGCGAGATACAGCGCCTCGTGATTGCAAGGCAAATCTTCAAGGAGTTCGGCGCGTAGGGGAAAAGAGATTCACCGCGAAGGCGCCAAGACGCAAAGAAAGGAAACAAGGCTGAAGGCTGTAAAAAGCAGGTATGAAGTTTGAATTGTGAAGGATGAAGTGTTGTGCTTTTTGTTGGAAGAAATAGCTGTACATCCCTTCATACTTCTACCTTCATGCTCGCCTTACGGTAGGCGCTATAGCCCGCGGTTCTGGCATGGAGAGAGCGTTGAACCATCTGGCTGAAGCTGTTTTGAGGAGGGATATCCGGGCTTTAAGCCGCGCCTTGAGCATCGTGGAGGACAGGCGCGCGCCAAGCCTGGAACTCCTCAAGTCCCTCTATCCGCGTGCCGGCAAAGCCCGCGTCATCGGCGTGACCGGCTCCCCCGGCGCGGGGAAATCCACCCTCGTGAACGCTCTTATCGGCCGCTTCAGGGCCGGAGGATTGCGCGTGGCCGTCGTGGCCGTGGACCCTTCGTCCGCCTTTTCCGGCGGCGCCCTTTTGGGCGACCGCATCAGAATGCAAGACAAGGCTCTTGATCCGGACGTCTTCATCCGCTCGATGGCGACCCGCGGCCACATGGGCGGTCTCGCCCAGACCAGTGACGATTTAATCACGGTGCTGGACGCGGCAGGTTACGACGTGGTCCTTGTTGAGACCGTCGGCGTCGGGCAGGACGAGGTGGACATCGTTAAAGAGGCGGACTCGGTTATCGTAGTGCTGGTGCCAGGCCTGGGTGACGACATCCAGGCGATCAAGGCCGGCATCATGGAGATCGCCGATGTCTTCGTCATCAACAAGGCGGACCGCGACGGCGCCGAGCGCCTTGAAAGGGAAATCCTCGCGATGCTTGACCTGGCCGCCGAGGCGCCTTTGTGGCGCCCTCCGGTTATCAAAACCGTGGCGACCAAAGAGGAGGGCGCAAAGGAGCTTTGCGAGGCGCTGAACCGCCACGACGCTTTCATCAAGGCTGCCGGAGCGCTTGCCAAGAGGCGCCGGGAGAAGCACCGCCAGCGCTTTTGGAGCCTCTTGGAAGAGGGGTTCCGGCGCGAAGTGCGCGAGCGGCGGCTCTCATTGGAGCGCGAGGAAAATCTTGTCCAGGCTTTCGAGCGGCGCGACAAGGACCCATACAGCGCGGCCGAGGAGCTTCTTGTGTCTCTTTGCCGCGATGGCGGCCAGCAAGGCGCCACGTGGAAGGTGGACCACATTGGCGTCGCGGTGAAGGAGCTTGAAGCCGCAAGCCGCTTTTACGAAGACGCGGGACTCGTTTGTTCCGGCGAAGAAGCCGTCTTGGACCAAAAGGTGCGCGTGGTTTTCATTCCGGTAGGCGAAAGCCGCATTGAGCTTCTCGAAAGCACCGACCCCTCGGGGCCCGTTGGAAAATTCGTCGCCAAAAAGGGGCCGGGGCTTCACCATCTATGCATTCAAGTGCCCAACATCGAGGCGGTCCTTGCGCGGCTTTCTTCAAAGGGGTACGATTTGATTGACAGAAGCCCGCGCGCTGGCGCGGGAGAGGCAAGAGTGGCTTTCGTTCATCCACGGGCAACCGGCGGCGTCCTTTTGGAGTTATGCGAAGCGCCAAGGAGCCCGGAGTGAAGTCGGAGAGTGTTAGTGGCGCAAAAGAAACCATCCCGGCAGCTTTTTGAGTCTCCCAAGCCCGGTTGCGCGGTGATAGCGCACCTTCGGGAACCACGAGAGAAACTGTGGGGGTTCCTCCTTGGCATGGACGGGTCGGGCGCGTGGTTTCGAGGGATTGACCTCGGCTCTTTCGAGGACTGGGCGCGGCAGGAGGCATCGGGGAAGGAGACGGGCATGGGGCTTTCCACGATCTTTGTCCCTTTCCTTCGCGTCGAGAAGCTTGTTCTTGACGAAGGCACCGCGGGAGCGGCCTCTCTGAGCCAGCGGTTCGAAGCGATCGCTGGGTTCCCCGCAAGCCGCAGCGCTGGACTGGAAGGCGGCAATGGCGGATAAGCGCAAACGCGACGTCACTGAATCAACCAGCGTGTCGGACGGAACCGAGCGTCCCGTAATTTCCCGCGATCCACTAAGGCCACCGTTCGGGCTGTCTCTCGAAATCATTGAAGGGCCAGGCGCTGGGGCCCGGCACCAACTGAGGCGGACAAGAACGCTCCTGGGCCGTTCCGGTTGCGACCTCAACTTTCCTGAAGACAAACTGGTTTCAAGGAAGCATGCGGCTCTTGAGGTTTACAACAGCCAGTACGTTCTCGTTAGGGACCTGGCCAGCACGAACGGCACGTTCCTAAATGGTTTTTTGGTTGCTCAGGCCAGAGTGTCGCCGGGGGACGTTATCGGGATAGGTACGGTAAAACTGCGCCTCGTGGAAGAGAGCCCCGAGTGAGGATTGTTTGATGTACGACCCGAACGACTTGAAAGCCGAAGCCCTCTATTCGGCGATTTTGGCCGCGCTGAGGCAGGCGCCTGACCGGCTGGGCAAGAAGATGCTGGCGGCGATATTTGAGGACCGGGGCCTTTACGAAGCGCTTGCGGAGAAAGCCGGGGCATTTTTTCCGAACGGAGAGGCGAAGCAGGATGCACTTGGCGAGCTATGGGAGAAGGTCCAATTTCTTCGCGACCTGCGAGCCGAGGAGTTTTTGCGGGCGTTTAACAGGGAGGAGTTCTAAAGGCGGTGGAGAGTGGAAAAAAATAAGTGCCATGGCCTCTCCACCCTTCCCCCTCCACAATGTTTATGAGGTGATTTGAAAAGGAGATTCTGATGGCTATTAGAGACGAAGAGGCGTTGGAATATCATGCCGGAGCGCGGCCTGGAAAGACGGAGGTGGTCGCTACAAAACCCTGCCTGACGGCCCGTGATCTTTCGCTGGCCTACACGCCCGGCGTGGCCGTGCCCTGCCTGGTGATCGAGAAGAATCCGGCCGACGCCTACAAATACACGAACAAGGGCAACCTCGTGGCGGTGCTCTCAAACGGCACCGCGGTGCTGGGCCTCGGCGACATCGGCGCCCTGGCCGGAAAGCCGGTGATGGAGGGCAAGGGGGTTCTTTTCAAACGCTTCGCCCACGTGGATGTTTTCGACATCGAGGTAAACACCCATGATCCCGACGAGGTGATCAAGGTCGCCCAACTTTTGGAACCGACCTTCGGAGGAATCAACCTCGAGGACATCAAGGCGCCGGAGTGCTTCTACATCGAGGAGACGCTCAAGAAGACCATGAAGATTCCCGTCTTCCACGACGACCAGCACGGCACGGCGATCATATCTGGAGCGGCCCTCGTCAACGCATGCGAGATATCCGGCAAGGACATCAAGAAAGTCAAAGTAGTTGTCTCCGGCGCCGGCGCGGCGGCTGTGGCCTGCGCGAAGTTTTACGAGCTGCTCGGCGTGCCGCGGGATAACTTCCTCCTGGTTGACACGAAGGGCGTTGTCTTCAAGGGCCGCAAGGAGGGCATGAATCCTTTCAAGGAGTATTTCGCCCAGAAGACCGAGCTTCGCACCCTCGCGGAGGCAATGAAGGGCGCCGACGTTTTCCTCGGCTGTTCAGTCAAGGGGCTGGTGACCCAGGATATGGTCCGCTCCATGGCTAAGAACCCGATCGTCTTCGCGATGGCCAACCCCGACCCGGAGATCACCTACACCGATGCCAAGGAGGCCCGCGGGGATGTTATCATGGCCACGGGCCGGTCCGATTACCCGAACCAGGTGAACAACGTCCTGGGATTCCCTTTCATCTTCAGGGGCGCTTTGGACGTAAGGGCCACGGCCATCAACGAGGAGATGAAACTTGCCGCCTCCCGCGCGCTGGCGCAGCTTGCGAAAGAACCGGTGCCTGAAAACGTTTCCGCGGCGTACGGCGGACAGAAGTTCACTTTCGGCCCCGATTACATCATCCCCAAGCCTTTCGACCCGCGCGTGCTCTACTGGGAGGCGCCCGCGGTCGCGAAGGCCGCCTGCGAAGCCGGCGTCGCCTTAAAACCCATCACCGACTGGGACGCGTACCGCGCGCGGCTTGAAGGGATGACCAGCAAGAGCAGCGAGGTCATGCGGACAATCCACACCAAGGCTCGCAAGAGCATCAAGCGAATCGTCTTCCCGGACGGCGAAGAGGCGAAGGTCATTCATGCCTGCCGCCAGATAACGGAAGAGGGGCTCGTTCGGCCGGTCCTCCTGGGGGACCGGGCGGTCATTTCCGAAGGCGCGAAAGCGGCCGGGGTTGACATTTCCAAGGTTGACATTTTCGACCCGAAGGCCAGCGAACACGCCGATGCCTTCGCCAAAGAGCTGCACCGCCTCAGGTGCCGCAATGGCGTCAACGTCACGAAGGCAAAACATCTTGTGCGAATGCCCATCCACTTCGGCGCGATGATGCTGAGAACCAACATGGCCGACGGCATGGTGGCCGGCGCGAAAGCCCCCTACGTTGACACCATACGCGCCGTCCTGCACCTGCTGCCGCTGAAGGCGGGCGTGACCCGCGCCATCGGGATGCACTTGATCTTGAAAGAGGGCAAAGCCTTCCTGTGCGCCGACACGACCGTGAACGTCGAGCCGGACACCAATCTGCTCGTGGAAATCGCGCTCCAGGCCGCCGCCGTGGCCCGCCACTTCGGCATGGAGCCGCGCGTGGCCATGCTATCTTTTTCCAACTTCGGGGACAACAACCACCCGCGGGCAAAGAAGGTGCGCGACGCGGTGGCCATCCTTCACAAGCAGCACCCGGGCCTTTGCGTGGACGGCGAAATGCACGGCGACGTGGCGGTCTTGCCTGAATGGAGCCGCGCCAACTACCCGCAGTCGAAAATCCAG
Source organism: Acidobacteriota bacterium (assembly GCA_037444385.1). Lineage (GTDB taxonomy): Bacteria > Acidobacteriota > UBA4820 > UBA4820 > DSQY01 > JAEMPZ01. Next base: position 6,966 of record JBBIMN010000079.1, read on the forward strand.
GGAGACGCGAACGTCCTGGTTTTTCCCGACCTCGAAAGCGGCAACATCGCCTATAAGCTTGTCTCTCACATCGGCAAAGGAGAGGTGATCGGTCCGATGCTCGTTGGCCTGGAATACCCGATCAACGTTGTTTCCTACGATGGCGACGTGCGCGAAATCGTCAACATGGCCGCGCTGTCCGCCAGCCAGGCGCAGAAGGGATAAGAGGTGCAAAGGGGCACACGGGCAAGGGCGGGCATGAACGTGGCCGCCGCAACTTGCCCGCCCCTTGTTTATAGGGCCCTCCCAGGCTGGAGCCTCAAGCTTCTTGTCAGGTATACAATAACCCCATGAAGATTTATCTTTCCCGTTGGGTATGCGCGGACGCGGAATTGAATCTGAAACGATGCGCCGAAGAGGCCTCCAGAGCAGCCGGCGGGGACGCCGAATGGGTAATTTTTCCTGAAAGTTTTCTCCACGGATATACGCGCCAGATAGCGCCAGAGCGCGTACGCGCGGCACTCTCGGTGGTTTCGCAAGCGCATCCCGAAACCGTCTTCTTCTTCGGCTCTTTTTCGGAAGAGAGGCGGAACAGGATGACGGTCTGGCGGCATGGCCGCGAGGTGGCGCGCTACGACAAGGTTCATCTCTTCGGCCCAAACCACGAGCGGGAACTCTGGGACCCGGGAGACCGTTACTCCTGCGTGGATCTTGGAGGCGTCAAGGCCGGCCTAATAAACTGCAATGACCTGCGTTTCCCGGAGCAGGCACGCGCGCTCGCCCTTGAGGCCGGGTGCGGCGCGCTCGTGGCGGTGGCTTGGTGGCCGTGGAGACGCGATCACGTCTGGCAAACGCTGCTTCGCGCGCGCGCCATCGAAAACGGCGTCTTTACAATCGGCTGCTGCGTCTGCGCGTCGGAAAGCCAGGAAGAACCCTTCGCCGGGGCGGGAAACTATGTTTTCGATCCGCGCGGAGAGCCGGTCCGCACCAAGGACGATAGGATATACGAGCTGGACCTGGACCTGGGAAGGGGCCTCGTCGTAGACCCGCGAGCCGCGCAGGTTCAAATTGAAAAGATCGAAAAGTTCTCGGGCAAGTAACTCCGCGTGTTATTCGCTCTCGCCGTCTCCGAGGTGATAAATCGAAACTGGAAGGGGTTCGTGGACCTTTTTGCCGTCTCTCTTGGCTATGTACCCTGGCGAGCCGACGACGCTGCAATTGGGAGGGACGTCGCGGTTGATCACTACCGCCTCGGCGCCGATCTTGCTGTGGTCGCCTATTTGAAGAGGCCCAAGGATCGTAGCGTGCGTCCCGATGAAAACATTGTCACCGACCGATGGGTGCCGTTTGCCTACGTGTTTCCCGGTTCCACCTAACGTGACGCCGTGGAACAAGACACAGTTGTCTCCGATCTCGACGGTTTCGCCGATGACGACACCAGCACCGTGGTCGCAAAAGAAACCTTGCCCAATGCGCGCCCCCGGATGAATTTCCATCCCGGTCAAAAAGCGCATGACCTGCGAAAGCAGCCTTGGAAAAAATGGCACCTTGAGCCTGTACAGCGGATGAATGACATATCTGTGCGCCACAATCGCGTGCAGGCAAGGGTAGAGAAGGAACTCAACGTTTCTGCAGGCTGGGTCGTTTCGGTGAATGGCTTTGATGTCCTCAAACACGATTTCTCCTGGCGGGCGGGCGACAGCCTGGGCCTCAGTCTCTAACAATAGAACCTTAAGAACCATTTCGCAAGCGGGCGCAAATCTCTTGCTTGTCACTTTGACTTGCGTTAGTCTTTCGTCTGCGCGAGCGAAAGCTCGCTTGGCGGGGCCGAACAAAGCAAGGAGGATTCCATGAAGAGCCGGATCGAGAAAGTGGCGGTCTTGGGGGCGGGGGTTATGGGGGCGGGCATAGCCGCCCACATGGCGAACGCGGGCGTGCCGTGTCTCATG
>JBBIMN010000080.1:0-4410 GCA_037444385.1 Acidobacteriota bacterium
GCAGAGTATTTCAACCTCGGCGCGAACCGAGGCCAGAACCGAAGCGTCCTGCCAGTTGCAAAGCGCCCTGTCCATCCACTCTGCAATCATGGCCATTTCGGGCTCCTTCATCCCCCTGGTCGTTATCGCCGGCGTGCCAACCCTGATTCCGCTGGCCACGAACGGTTTCTGTGTATCGAACGGGATGGTATTCTTGTTCACCGTGACCCCAGCCTCTTCAAGCGCCGCCTGGGCCTGCTTGCCCGCGATGCCCCTAGCGAAAACGTCCACGAGAAAGAGATGGTTGTCCGTTCCCCCGGAGACGATGCGCCACCCCTTGGCCTTGAGCGCCTCGCACAGCGCTTTGCTGTTGGCGACTACTTGGGCGGCGTAGACCCTGAATTGGGGTGTGGAAGCCTCCTTGAGCGCCACCGCCTTGGCCGCGATGACGTGGACCAGAGGGCCGCCCTGAATGCCGGGAAACACGGTGCGGTCAAGGTCCTTGGCGAACTCCTTCTTGCAAAGGACCAGCCCGGCTCTAGGCCCGCGCAGCGTTTTGTGGGTGGTTGTCGTCACGAAATGGGCGTAGGGAACCGGAGAGGGATGGACGCCCGCGGCGACCAGGCCGGCCACGTGGGCCATGTCCACCATCAAGAGGAAGCCGTGCCTTTGAGACATTTCCCATAGGCGCGGAAAATCGAAAAAGCGCGGGTAAGCGCTGGCGCCGACTACAACCAGCTTGGGCCTATGCTCGACGGCCAAAGCTTCGAGGGCGCCATAATCAAGAGTTTCGGTTTCTCGCAAAACGCCGTAGTGGACGAACTTGTAAAGCTTTCCCGAAAATGAGAGATCGTGGCCGTGCGTCAGGTGTCCGCCGTGCGAAAGGTCCATTCCAAAGACGGTGTCCCCAGGTTCGAGACATGCCATATAGACGGCCATGTTGGCTTGGGAACCAGAGTGGGGCTGGACGTTGGCGTGTTCTGCGCCGAAGAGATCTTTCGCCCTCTCTATCGCCAGGTTTTCCACGACGTCGGTATAGGAGCAACCACCATAGTACCTTTTCGCGGGATACCCTTCGGCGTACTTGTTGGTGAAGACCGAACCCGCCGCCTCAAGTACCGCCTCTGAAACGAAGTTCTCGCTCGCGATCATTTCCAAGTGGTCATCCTGGCGGCGGATCTCCCCGGCGAGCGCTCGCGCAACTTCCGGATCGCTCCTCCAAATCTCGTCAAAACGCATCGTCTCCCCCTTTCAAAACGGCGCTGTCATAGCCAGTCCAACGTGGTTTCAGTCATCCTCCGCCGCGTCCATCTTGGCCACACGGCGCTGGTGGCGCCCCCCCTCGAACGGGGTGTCCAGCCACGTCCGCAAGACCTCCTCCGCGAGCCCTTTGCCCATGAGCCTGCCTGGCAGACACAGCACGTTGGCATCGTTGTGCAGCCTTGAGTATTTGGCGATGTAAAGGCCCGTGCAAAGAACGGCCCTTATGCCACGGTACCGGTTGGCCGCCATGCTCATGCCTACGCCCGAGCCGCAGACCAGTACCGCGCGACCGGCCTCGCCGGCCAATAATTTGCGGCAGACCGCCTGCGCGAAATCTGGATAGTCAACCGACTCCTCGGAATGAGTCCCCTCATCCAAAACGGTGTGCCCAAGGGTTTCGAGAAATCTCTTCGCGTGTTCTTTGAGCTCGAATCCCGCGTGGTCGGCTCCTAATAGCAACCGCATCCTAGCCTCCAGCAGCCAGCATACCGCACACCGCAATTGTTGAAAAGAGGTGACAGGCTGCCGGCTATTAGCCCGTGGAAGACAAGTATGAGGTATAAATTATGAAGGATGAAAGGCGAAGGTTAGACGATGAGGATAGTCAGGAACGAGGCGGAGACCGGGCATTCGATCGCAAACCACTCTCCGCCACACCGTTACGCTCCCTTACGCCTTGCGATTCATGCTTCATCCTTCACCTTCATACTTATTCTCAGTGCCAGCGGAAGGCGAAAGAGAAGCCTCTCCCGTCAAAAAGAGTGGAGGATGCCTTCGGCTTGGTGTAAACTAGGCGGGTGAGGGAGGTATGACCATGTCGCATCCCAGTGTTCAGGCTGCGCGGCAAATGGCGGAGGCCGGGCGTCTTCAAGAGGCCATGGCGGTTTTGAAGAAGGCCCTCCAGGAAAACCCGGCCGATGGCGAAATCCGGCAGGAGCTGATGGAAATTCAAGAGCGCATGATGCTCGAGATGCAGGTCTCCGAGAAAGTCAAGAAGGCCGTCGCTTTGGCCCAACAGGGCCAGAATGACGCGGCGGGCCACATTCTCGCTGAGGTTCTGAAAATCGTGCCGGGCCACGCGGAAGCTCTGGCGCTTCAGCGCAAGCTCGCTTCCCCAGCCTCAATCCCGGAGACCGCGCCTGCCGGACCTAACGAGTTCGATTTTGGGTCCGACGTCAAGGACGGCACTCCCCTTCAGGAGCTCTCCTCCACCGACGCGCAGGCATTCTCGGAGTTCGACTCTCCGGAGTTGCCCGCCTTGCAGCCGTTTGATTTCGGCGCCATGCCAGAGATAGCGCCTTCGCCGCCGGCCTCCGGGGCCGAGGCGACGCGCCTTGCCTTGTCCCGGGACGGCGGAGCCCAAAAGCTCTCACCAGCCGAACAGAATAAAGTCCGCCAGTACCTGGATGAGGGAAAAAACCTCGCCGCAGAGGGGCGTACGCAGGACGCCATTGACGTTTGGACCAGAGTTTTCATCCTCGACGAGGAAAACGCCGAGGCGCAAAAGCTCATTGACGAAGCACGTTCCACCCTTAACGCCAACCAGGGAGAACTGGAATACACTTTGAACGAGGCTATCGCCGCCTTCAACGCCGGCGAATTCGCGCGCGCCAAGCCGCTTCTCGAAAAAATCCTTCAGCTCTCGCCAGGACATCGAGAGGCCCAGTACTACCTGTCGAAATTGCCGGCCGAAACCGCGCCAGCTCGTGTGGCACCGGCGGAAGAGCCGTCTTCCATGGGATTTGAGCTTGAAAGCGGCCTGAATCTTTCAACCGAGCCAGAGCACAAGGAGGCCGGCTTCGAAGGATTTGAGTTGGAAACCGATTTGGTTGGCGAGGTGCCAGCCGCGCCCGTATCGCCTTCGCAGGCGCCCATTCCCAAAGCAGTTACGCCTGCTTCGGCGGGGCCGCTTTCCGAGGAGTTCAGTTTTGGCGCGCCGGCTGCCAGCGCCCCAACCGCGCCAGTGCCGGCGATGGCTCCGTCCGCTCCGGCAAGCGTGGCGCTACGTTCGGCGGCCACGAAAAAGAAGGGGCCCAGCCTTGGCCTAATCCTGGGGGGAGCGGCGGCGCTTCTGCTCATCGGAGCGGCGCTGCTCATCATTCCAAAGCTATTGGGCGGGAATGAACGGCCGGAGATGCCCGCCCCGGCGGCGCCGGCGCCTCGCCACGCGCAACCGGCCCCGCCCGCGCCGCAGTCTACCGCTCCCGTTGAACCGGTCTTGTCCAAGGATGAACTTTTGAAGACGGCCAGCTCCGCCGCCGCCGGCAAGGACTACGAGAAGGCCATCTCCCTCTACAAACAGATTCTTTCCATGGACCCGGTAAACTCCGACGCGCTCGCCGGCATAGAGTCGGCCCGCGCGGCCCAGCAGAGGCAGCAGGAGGAGGAGGCGAAGAACGCCAAGTTCCTGAAGGACTACCAGTCGTCGGTCAAGGCGTTCAGGGACGGCGATTACGCCGAGAACTTGCGGCTGGCCTGGCGCCTTATCTATCCGGACGACACGCTGGCCAAGCAGCTTGGCAAGGCCAACTCCGTGCGCGCACTGCTCAGAAACGGTTATTACAACTGGGCGGTGAGGGACCTCAAGAGCGAAAACCCCAGAGGAGCGGAAAAAAACCTCAGAGATCTGATGGACGCGGACAAGGGCGATCCGGAGGCCAAGAAACTCCTGGACTTCACGCGCCAGTACCTCAACAAGCCCGTTGACCAGAAGTACCGCGACGCGGTGTCCGCAATGACCTACCGCGCCTTCACGGAGGTCCCTTGATGGATAACCGCCAGAAGCTTCTTGAAGAGCGGCTGCGCGCCGCCGCGGCGGGAGGCGGCCCGGAGCGGCTCGCGGCCCAGCACGCCGCCGGAAAACTTACGGCCCGAGAGCGCATAGAACTTCTGGTTGACCCGGGCTCGTTCGAAGAAGCCGACGCGCTGGTCGAGCACGAGTGCCACGACTTCGGGATGGAAGAGAAGCGAATTCCCGGAGACGGGGTCGTGACGGGCTCTGGCAGGGTGGACGGACGCGCCGTTTTTCTGTTCGCTAACGATTTTACGGTGTTCGGCGGCTCGCTTTCCGAATCCAACGCCAGGAAGATATGCAAGATCATGGACCTGGCCATGAAGGTCGGGGCCCCGCTTATAGGCATCAACGATTCGGGCGGAGCGCGGATTCAG
>JBBIMN010000080.1:4544-8832 GCA_037444385.1 Acidobacteriota bacterium
CGGCGATCACCGATTTCGTGGTGATGACGGAGAAGACCTCCTACATGTTCATCACCGGCCCCGATGTCATCAAGACCGTTCTTCACGAAGAGATCTCGATGGAGGATCTCGGCGGAGCTTCAGCGCACGCGGCGATTTCAGGCGTCGCCCATCTGGTCGGCCAGGACGACACCCAATCTCTCTCCCTGGTCAGGGGGCTCCTCTCGTTTCTTCCCCAAAACAACAACGAGGATCCTCCGTTTCGGCCCACCAACGACCCGGAAGACCGCGCCGACGAAGAACTTAACGCCACCGTGCCGGAAAATCCAAACCTGCCGTACGACATGAAAACCCTCATTCAGCGGATCGTGGACAATGGCGAGTTCTTCGAGATCCATCCCGATTTCGCGCCGAACCTCATCGTTGGGTTCGCCAGGCTCGGCGGGCGGCCCGCCGGCATCGTCGCGAACCAGCCGGCCTATCTGGCGGGCGTTCTCGACATCAAGAGTTCGGTCAAGGGCGCCCGTTTCGTGAGGTTCTGCGACTGCTTCAATATTCCGCTCATAACCTTCGAGGACGTCCCTGGGTTCCTTCCGGGACGCAACCAGGAACACGGCGGTATCATAGTCCATGGCGCCAAGCTGCTCTTCGCTTTCGCCGAGGCGACCGTACCCAAGATAACGGTGATCACGCGCAAGGCTTACGGCGGGGCCTATTGCGTCATGGCGAGCAAACACATACGCGCCGACGTCAACTTCGCCTACCCAACGGCGGAAATCGCCGTGATGGGGCCGGAAGGGGCGGTGAATATCCTGTTCAAGCGGGAACTCGCAAAGGCCGGCGATCCCGAAGATTTCCGAAAGGAGCGGGTTGAAGAATTCCGCCAGACGCAGGCGAACCCTTACGTGGCCGCGCGCAAAGGGTTCGTGGATGAAGTGATTTTTCCGTCGCAGACCAGGCGAAAACTGATCAGGGCGCTTAATCTTCTGCGCAACAAGCGGGAATGGACCCCGCCCAAGAAGCACGGAAACATCCCGCTATGATTCTTTTCGCGCGGCGCCGGTTTCTGGCGAGTGCCATCTGCGCGGCGGTTCTCTCCTGCGCCCCTCAACAGCCGTTGAAAGTGGTGTCTCTGCCGGAAGCGCCAAAGCCAATAAAACCATCCGCGGAGGAGATTCTCTTCGGCCGGATGCAGGCGCTTAGCGCGCGGGCGGAAGACCCCGATCTTTCGGACCAGCAGGTCCCGGCGCTTTCAAATGAAATGGCCGGGGCGGTGGAGATGTACTTCGACGCGCCCGAAGCCGTGCGGCACGCGCCCAGAATCCAAGGATCGCTGGAGCGGATGTGCGACCACGCCCTCCAACTGGAGCTGGATGCGAACGCCGTGCCAGAGACTCCGGCCGGGGAGTCGGAGGCGCCGCGCGACGCGTTGCCTCAGGCCACCACGTTTCTGCCTCCGGAGGAACTGCAGAAAATCCTGGAAGAAGTAAAGAAGGCGCAGGCCTCGGTGGAAGTAGGCATTCCAGTGCCGGTGGACAACAAAGCGGTCCTCACCTACGTGAATATGTACCAGACCAAATTCAGAAACTGGTTCGCCGGGGCACTGGATCGCGGCACCCCTTACGTTCCGGGGTTCCAGCGCATCTTCAAGGACGCCGGCGTTCCGCCGAATCTGGTTTACCTCGCCATCGTGGAATCGGCCTTCAAGCCCAACGCGGTTTCGCGCGCGAGGGCCGCCGGCATGTGGCAGTTCATTCAGGGCACCGCCCGCCGGTACGGCCTGATAGTGGACTTCTGGGAGGACCAGCGCTTCGACCCCGAGATTTCCGCCCGCGCCTCGGCCCGCTACCTCAAGAACCTCTATGACATGTTCGGTGACTGGCAGCTCGCGCTGGCCGCCTACAACGCCGGAGAGATGAAGGTCCAGAGAAGCATGGAGCGCACGCAAAAGGAAACCTTCTGGGATCTGAAAACGACCCGCTACCTGCGCCGTGAGACGCGCGAGTACGTCCCCGCGATCCTTGCCGCGATCCTCATCGCCACGAATCCGAAGGCGTACGGCTTCGATCCGGTCGCGGCGGCTATCGAGCCCATGGCGGCGGTAACGCTGGAGCAGCCAATGGACCTGAGGGTTCTCGCGCGCTGCGCCGGTGTTCCGCTCGAATCGCTGCAAGCGGCGAACCCTTCATTGAGGCGGCTGATTACTCCGCCGAGGCCTTTCACTCTGAAGCTTCCGGCCGATAAGCTTGAATCCTTTCAGGCCAAGCTGGCAGAAATTCCTCCCGAAGAGAAGGCCGAGATTGTGATTCACCGCGTGGCCAGGGGCGAAAGCCTTCGCTCCATCGCTTCGAAGTACAAGGTTTCGCCCAACCTGGTAAGGGTCGTCAACCGCTTGCATTCCGGCCGCGTTCGCCCCGGGCAGGATCTAGTGATACCGACCGGCGGCGCCGCCTTGGACCCGAGCCTGTACGCGGAAGAGCGCGCCACCCCGAAACGCCCGCAGAAGATATACAAGGTTCGGCCAAAGGATACGCTGGCGGGCATCTGCGCGCGAACCGGCGTCCCGGTTCAAACGTTGCGCGACCTGAACAGCTTGCAGGGCGACGCGATAAAGCCCGGGCAGCGGCTGGTTCTGGCATCGGCGAAGGGTTCGCGCGGGGCTTCAGGCCAGCCGGGCGCCAAAGCCGGAGAGAATGTCAAAGTCCATCACGTGAGACAGGGCGACACTCTCTACCAGCTCGCGATGCAGTACAATACGACGGTTGACGCGCTCTGCCGCCTGAACAGAATATCCCCCGGCAAGACACTTCACTTGGGAGACAGCCTGCTGATCCCGTAGGGGCGAGGAAGACCGTTGTTTTTCTTCTCCACCTTCCGCCGTTTATTGACATCGCGGCCATCTGACAGCATAGTAATGGCTGGAGGTGCGCTTCGTGGGTGAAGCTTCGGTGCTCCGGTATGACGATCTGCCCTTGGACGATTTTCTCGTCTGCCTTTTGCAGCACGAGAAAGACGGCCGCGCCGGTTATCTTCCAGCGCCAGCGAACCTGAAGGAGGTGCGGTTTTCGGTGAAGAGACCGGCGCCGCCCGCCGGGCATGGTCCTCTGAACCTCTTCCTGCTGCAAGAGACCGACGCTATAAGCCAGATCGCCGAAGGTTTCGTGATCCTAGCCGGCTCCGGGCAGATGGCCCGCGACCTGAGAGATGAGACGCTCGCCTTGACGGACATTCTTCGAAAAGCCGGACAGCCCGCCCTTTTGAGGATAGACCCGCGCTACGGCCTGGTCTGCGGAAGCGCCCTCGAACCCGTTGATCCGTCAATTCGGTGGGACAGGCCCGGCGCTTACGCCGCCGTCTATCTTGTGTCGGACCCAGGCTCCCCTTCGCTGGCGGTCATGGAGTACATCCCGCACGAGCAGCGCCCCAGGTTCTCCGAGCTTTTCCTGAAGTACAACCACGTTCCGCCCAGCACTCCCTCTCTCCTTGCAAGCGCCTGGAAGAAACTGCGCGGCGGCTCGCTGGCGCAACCGGCCGGCGCGCCAGCCCAAATCAGCTATCGTCTGGTAAAGCTCGTCGCGCGTTTCTTGAAAGCGAGGAGCCTCTCGCCGGCGTTCATCTCCGTAATCTACAAGGGCGTTGAACCGGCGGACTGCCCCGCTCTGCTTTTGGACCCGCACAACGCGGTGACGGCCTCCGGCCACTACGACCGGTTCTTCGCCTCGCTTTCAGAGTTGGCATGACGAGAAAAGTTTTTTTCTTTCCCCTCCTCGCTCTCCTTTTGACCGCAGTTCCCGTCAAGGCTATGGAGCTTGTCGTGTTCACCGGCGACAAGACCCTTGCCGTCCTCTCGTATGAGGAGAAGGGCGCTCAGGCGGTGATGGTTCTTCCGGGGGGAGGCAGCTTCGGCTGTCCAAGAAACCGCGTCCTGGCGCACATTGAAGGGTACGTTCCGCCCCCCGAAGACCCCGAACCGGAACGGCCTTTGCCGGCCACTTTGCCTTACCGCGCCTCTATCGCCAAGTATTGCCAGAAATACGGCATGGATTGCAAGCTGGTGGCCGCGGTCATCAAAGTCGAATCCAATTTCAACCCAAGGGCCGTTTCTCAGAAGGGGGCCTGCGGGCTCATGCAACTTATGCCATCCGTCCAGCACGACGAAGGGGTCAGAAACCCGTTTGATCCGGAACAGAACATCGAGGCGGGCATCCGTTACCTCAAGAAGATGCTGGAGGCCTGCCGGGGCGACCTTGGCCTGGCCCTGGCCGCTTACAACGCCGGGCTTACCCGCGTGAAGGCCGTTGATACGGTG